>JAHQVK010000147.1 GCA_019634385.1 Myxococcales bacterium
AGTCAGAACGCGGGCCGGAGAGTAAAGACACGCCCTAGCAGCCGGTTGATCTAGCCCTGCACGCATCTATCGGCCGGTATTTCCGTGAAACGTCCTGACCACGAAAAGTCTCTCCTCGGTCGCGTACCGCCAGGTACGCTCGCCTCGTCGTCAGAGCGTTTCTCGAAAAGCCGGGCTCGATAGCTACACACTGGGCTAAATCAACCGGCTGCTAGTACATTAAGTCCAACCTACTACTTCGCGATAGTTCCACACCGACATGAAAGATACGCCCACAAACGCTTCCGACCACTGATGTTAACCGAGCGAGTGGGTGGCACCATGTTGATCTTACCCATTACCGAAGATATTTGCCGCCGAGGGGGAGCCGCATATATCTAGGACTCCACCAAAACTAATGATCTACCCGGTCAGTGGTCAACTATGGTTTGCGACACTGGGGACGACGTCCCGCGGCTACCGCCTGGTTGTAGTGAGGTTTTGCCTGGGACTGAAGCGCTTTCAACGCTTGAGCACGCTTACTCGGCGCCGGATGCGTAGACAAAAACTCGGGCCCCGAGTTCCCCCGGGTGGCCATTTTCTGCCAAAGAGCCACCGCTTGACCGGGATCAAATCCTGCCTTCGCCATCATCACTAGCCCTATCTGGTCCGCTTCACTCTCCTGCGTTCGACTGTGAGGCTTCGCAATCCCCAAATCGTATCCTAATCCTAAAGCCGCAAGAAGCACCTGCTTCGTCTCGCCTCCCCCCTGATATGCGGCAAGCAGACCCAAACCACTCTGGGCAGCCAATGCCTCTGACATCCGCTCGTTACCATGCCGAGCAAGCACATGGCCGACTTCATGCCCCATGACTGCCGCTAACTGCGAAGCATTATCGGCAAAGTTAGCCATACCAGAGTAGATACCTATCTTGCGCCCAGGGAGAGCAAACGCGTTGATCTGATCACTATCAAAGGTTGTTACCTCCCAACCTTTCCCAACCTGGCTTCGATTGGCCGCCAGAATAGCTTGAGCGATACAATTCACGTAACCGCTCATGACAGAGCTTGTTGAGACCTTCTCTGCTTTTTTCATATCCGCATAGGCGGTTGCACCCAGCGAAGCCACCTGATCTTCAGGTAGCAAAATCAGCTGCTTACGCCCGGTAGGTGAAGTCGCACAAGACGTGGTGCCGGCCACTCCTGCCACCAATAAGGCGCTACCAATGACTGAAAAGAGCGGCATAGCTAACCAATGAGAACGAGCTATGGCCGTAACTGGGGTCGTCATGATGACCCCAGCATAGGGCGGTCAGCGTACCATGGACAAGCATTGTCCATGGTGATCCGCACCTATCACCTACAATACCGGGTCTCACGATCATCAGTTGACCTGCAAACTATCGAAAGTCGGGCCGTTCATAATGAAACGCCACCCCATGGTGATATTTACAAACTCTTTGCAAAAGCCTGTAAAAAGGCTGTGATCTCATCATCATCCGTGGAGGGCCCCACCGAGATACGAATAACCCCCTGATGACCAAGGGTACCTAGCGTCGCGTGAGCCGATGGAGCACATTGTAGACCCGCAGATACCATAACCCCCTCAGCCAGTAGTATGGCTCCCAGTTCGGGGGACAAAAACTCTTCAGTACACACCGCCAATATGGGTATCCTAGACTCAGCGGGGGTAACACCAACTACCTTTACTTTCGGTATCCCCCGAAGGCCCCTATCCAGAGCATCAATTTGTGCTTGCGCGCGCGCGAGCCGCGCGACCTGGGTTGGCTCTCCTAACCACTCACAGGCAGCTACCAAGGCGGGTAACGCAATTCTGTCTACCGATCCCACGTCACAGCCACTTGGGCGGGCTTGAATTTGACCGGGGGCTGGGACCCTCATCCCAACCGACGGATGAATATATAGACCACCAATGCCCCATATTCCCTGCAACCCCTTATGCCCACCGAACGCAACCAAGTCCCCCAGACTCCCCATGTCCATCCACCACCCAGCCACCTGTGCTGCATCCACAAGCAGGCAAACCTGATACGTCGCACACAGTCGGCGCAGCTCTGCAAGAGGATAGATAGCGCCAGTGACATTGTTGGCCGCTGAGACCCCCACTGCTCGTACCTTACCTGTCGCTAATGCACGTTGAATCGCATCAAAATCCGGCACTTCCGGATGAGATCCATGAGGGAGGGCCTCCACGATCACCCCTCGATGCGCCAACATTCGGACCGGTCGCTCTAAGGCCACATGGGCCAAGGAATCCAAAAGCACCCGGTCACCGGCAGCCCACGGGAGATAAGCCACCGCGATCGCCAGTGCAGACGTACACCCCGGGGTCAGCAAAAACTCTCCCTCAGTCATACCCAATCGAACCGAAAGTTGTTGCCGCGCCACCTCCACCGACTCCCCTCCGGGTGATGGAAGCTCGGTGAGGGTATTTTTTACTGCCTGATGGACAGCCGCTGGCTTCGGCCAGGATGTACCCGCGTGATTGAAATAGTAGGTTGGCGTGCTACGCATCACGGCGAGAGCCCTCAAGCCCAAGGGCCGCTATTGCGGGAACTCCCACCGCTACCCATATCCCAAGCAATACATAGCGGGTCATAGTTGCCATGGGATGATCCGCTATACCCCATAGTTGAAGTCCCTCTTTCAAACCTTTGTACACCGCCAACACCCCCCCAATACCGAAGATCAACAATCCTATGCGACCCCACCAGTCGGTGGGAACATCAGACCATCCCATCCACGTTGCCCAACCAATCGCCAACCCAAAACCTAAACTAACTCCAAGCAATCGAATCATTAGATCTGCGCTATAACTATCGAGCACTCCCATGCTAAGCCCCAACGCAAGACACCAAACCATCCACAGACCACGATGAAACCGACGAGGGATCTGCCCATTAGTTGCATTACGGGTCCAGACCATCATGATTGCAACCTGCACAACACCAAGCAAAAACCCCATAACTACATCATGAGGGTAGTGCACCCCCAAATATAGTCTGGAACCGGCAACCAACACCGCGAGGCACACCAAACCCACGGCCACCAGCGATGAATATCGGGACCGCCCTGCCCGCACCGTTTCGACTGCCAGCCACCCCCAGAGGGCTATTCCAGTCTGTGCATGACCGGACGGAAACGACCACCCACTGGCCTCCACCAGCGGCAACACCTCTGGCCTAGGCACCATAAGCAGACCTTTCATCGCGGTATTGATGAGGGCAGAAACCAGTAACATACCCGTCGCGCGCGCAAATACGTGCCGGTCGACAAGCCAATAACTCACCGCCAAAAAGAACAGCAGAAATCCTTCTGAACCTAGCTTAGTTAGCCAGGTAAACAACACATCCAACCATGGATGCCGATGGGCGGCGAGCCACACCATCTGTTGATGGGCAACCTCATTCCACCAGTCCATACTGTGTACCTACACCGTTTAGCCTTCATCCGCACGTATCCGAATATCTCGGAACAAGCACATCAAAAACTCCGCCCCAAAAAGAGAGAGCTGCCGCCGACCGGAAGAAAAACCCGCCGCCGACCGGAAGAGAAGCTGCCGCCGGACCTAAAGAGAAAGAGCGTCCCCTGACTCAGCGATCGCCCGGTGCATAGCTAACGTGCGTTCGGCCACGCGAACATGCAAGTTCTCGATGATCCTCCCATCCAGCATGGCCACCCCTTGTCCTACTGCCCGTGCGGCTTCGAATGCCTCTATCACCAACCGAGCACGTGCAACTGATTCTGAAGACGGCTCAAAGGCCCGATTAGCCCCTTCGAGCTGAGATGGATGAACCACCGTTTTGCCATCAAAACCAAGTTCAGCCCCCTGGCGACAGGCGTTTGCGTATCCGGTGGCATCGTGCAAGTTGGCATACACGCCATCGATCACCGCCAAATGATACGCCCTGGCAACCATCACACATTGAGAAAGAGCCATGAGTATCGGCCTACGGTCTGGAGTGCATCGGGCGCCAAGCTCCGCTTCAAGATCGTTTGTCCCAACCACCAGGGCCACCAACCGGGGGGAAGACTTTGCAATCGAGGATAGGTGAAGCACCCCCAGCGGCGTTTCTATCATCACCATCAACCGGAGCGACGCTGGCGCAGCCATGCGCTCCAAGAGTGCATCAACGGCCACCACTTCCTCCGGATCCTCTACCTTGGGTAACAAAAGAGCATCCAGGCCAGGCACCTCAGTCACCGCCTGGATATCAGCGAGCCCCCACTGTGAAACCAAGCGATTAACTCGTACGATTTTCTCCCGCCAACTGTAGTTACGGGTCCGGAGAGCATCCACGACACGGGTTCTTGCCTCTGGCTTCGCCTCTGGTAATACCGCATCTTCCAGATCAAAAATGAGAGCATCTGCTGGCAGTTGGGCCGCTTTCTCCAGCGCTCGTCCCCGACTACCCGGCACATACAGCATCGAGCGACGCGGCCGGATCGGGACTTTCCTGTGATCCACGGTCATGGTCGCTACATACGTTCAACCGCACCAAGAGCAAAGAATCAGTCTACGTTCGCCTACGATAAACCATCTAGACCACCGCGGGACTCATGTTAATAAGCCCCATTCACATGTTCTTTGAAGGTCCAGAAAAGAAGGTGGAGATCAGCTTGGTGGCCAAAGGACAAGATCTCCGATCCCTACCGGAGACGTATTGGGCCGCCCGGGTCCAGGAGGCCGGCGCTCACATCTTATCAACCCTGCACAACAACGCTCTGCACAGCTTTCTGCTTTCGGAGTCGAGCTTGTTTGTGTTCCCACGCAAAGTCGTCATGATCACCTGTGGCCGCACCGATTTAGCGGCAGCGGCAGAAACGATGCTACGAGACTGGGCGGACGAGGTGGATTTTTTTATCTACGAGCGTAAGAACGAACATTTCCCAGAATATCAACCAACGAGCTTTCTGCACGACGCTCGACGACTCGCCCGCCATGTACCTGCCTCCGGGTGGCGCTTTGGTGCCGCGGATAGTCACCGAATTCAGATCCTCTCTAGCCAAGCCCCCATAGTGCCCGATGCCAAAGAACGGACCCTCGAAATACTCATGCATGGCATTCATCCGGATGCGGCCGCCGTGTTTGGTCAACAACGGATCACTGACGGCCAGCGATACGCGGCATTTCGAGGCTTACTTGCGGAATTTGAGGTTGATGAGCACTGGTTCGAGCCCACCGGTTATTCCGTTAATGCCCTCCAGGGCGACAGTTACGTGACCATTCACGTTACTCCCGAGCAAGTAGCCAGTTACGTAAGTTTTGAAACCAACCTCCCGTTTGGTCACTGTCCCAAAAAGTGGGTAGAAAAAGTTCAGCAAATCTTCGAACCCCAAGCCCTAGACGTCATGACCTTTTCCCCAAACGCTCTCGCTGGTTTCGCTTTGGGTGAGCACCATACGGTCAACTGGGTGGAGGATATCTTGCCTTGCGGCTTTCGCGTGACCTTTAGACATTTAGAACAAATCCGCACCGATCCCGCCGTTGCGTTTCATCTCCCCCTCGGGACGTAGGTGGTGCAGCTATGCTGACAACTACCTCAACCGGCGATGAATGGCGGGTAATCACCAGTTTGAGACGAACCCATAGCGCTTCACCGATTCAACCAATTGCTCGAATTGACGCGAAGAACGCCCATGATGCTGATACCCCCTGGTGTTGAGACGAAAGTTCAGAGAGCCTCGCCCTATGGTTGGCGCCCAACGTCCACCGGAGAACGTGGAGCCTCCCCTCTCGTCCGTCACTACGGATCTCGCGAATCCTCGGCTTGCGGAACCGGTCCTCCGTACAAAAGGGCTACTCGGCCTGGCGGTGGTCGCTTTGGTCGTGGTGGTGCTCGCGGGGGTACGAGCAGCCTCCGATCTGGTTGCCCAAACACTGCTGGGCATTGTGCTCGCGGTCGCTGTCACTCCTGTTGCCGGCCTCACCCGCCGCTGGCGCTGGCCGGCATGGGCTGGAGCGCTGCTGGCCAGCATGAGCCTCCTGTTATTCACGGCCATGTTTGGGGTTCTCCTCGGCATTGCCGGCTCCCAGCTGGCGTCGGAGCTTCGCCGCTTCCGAACTTCGTTCGCGGCGGGTCAACGCAATCTTCGCTCAGCGCTCATCGAATATGATCTGGAAGTCTTGATGCCGTTGTTTGAGGGAAGTGTGGATCTGTCCCGCATGGACGTACTGCCCCGAGTGATGGATGCCGCCCTATCCCTAGGCAGCGTCGGCTTTGTCATGTTTGTCGCCCTATTTACCCTTTTTGAAGGCCCAACCTTCGAGGCTAAGTGGCACCGCATTACCACCAGCGACCTCAAGGCTCGTGCCAATATGAGCCGGGTCTTATGGGATGTGCAGCGGTACCTGCTCATCAAGTCCGGCACATGCATGCTTACCGGCTTGTTTGTGGGCTTGTGGTGCGCCGCCGTAGGTCTTGAAGGCGCCCTGCTATGGGGATTTTTTGCGTTTGCCCTCAATTATATTCCGGTTTTAGGCAGCTTGCTCGCCGGCATTCCGCCCACGGTCATTGCTTTGGTGAGCATCGACTTCCTCACTGGCATCAGCTTGGGAGCCGGCATCCTTCTTATCAACTTTGTGATCGGCAATATTCTCGAGCCTCGGATCATGGGACGTACCATGGGCCTCTCCCCTCTCGTGGTCCTCTTGTCCGTTGCTCTGTGGGGATGGGTACTCGGCCCGGTTGGGGCCCTCCTCTCTGTTCCCCTGACGGTCATTATGAAGTTAGCCATAGAACGGAGTGAACGGTACGCCTGGGTAGCGGTCATGCTCGATTCGCCGGTCAATATTCAGTCCAAAGCAGATGGGGCAAGCGGGTCAGGTTCAGAACTTCCGATACCCATTCCAGAGACCACCCCCCCTCTCACCACCAGCACAGTCCCGGCACAAAGCCCTAGCACCGCCGCAGGAACATCCATTGATAGCCCCTGATGGTCCAAAGAACGACGTTGACCCCTACAGCAGATATGTATGTGTGAGGGCTCGGTGGCTTCACCCCCCTTGCGGGCCCCTCGATCCGGTACATCCCGTACCCTCCCTCCGGGGCCGAACCTTCACACCCGCTGGCTACCGCGCCATCTCCGCAGCCCGAGTTTGAAGACACGCCCTAGCTAGTTCCCAGTGGGCGAACCGATTCCCGGAATAGGAAAAGGAATAGGAAAAGGAATAGGAATAACGAAGCCATCATCATCATCATCCTCGGCAGGCACGGAGTCATCATCCTCGGCAGGCACGGAGTCATCATCCTCGGCAGGCACGGAGTCATCATCCTCGGCAGGCACGGAGTCATCATCCTCGGCAGGCACGGAGTCATCATCCTCGGCAGGCACAGAGCCATCATTCCCGGATACAAAACGCACCATAAAACAT
>JAHQVK010000148.1 GCA_019634385.1 Myxococcales bacterium
AGCCTGTTGATTTAGCCCAGTGTGTAGCTATCGAGCCAGGCTTTTCGTGAAACGTTCTGACGACGAGGCGAGCGTACCTGGCGGTACGCGACCGAGGAGAGACTTCTTGTGTTCAGGATGTTTCACGGAAAGACCGGCCGATAGATGCGTGCAGGGCTAGATCAACAGGCTGTCAAGGGGTCTTTGCGGTAATCGAACTTAAATCTTCTCGTATTCGCCATGACCGGAACGCAAGAGTACTCGGTCTTTACTTTTGATCTCCAAGTCCTGTTTTACGCTGATCAGTAGGTCAGAGCCATAGGTCCCGCGAAGTACACATCCTGGAGTGACCCAGGTATGTTCGCCAACAATGGTTCCGGGCATAGTGGTAACATTAGCTCCCAGCCGGGATAGCCGACCGATGAGGGCACCAAAAAATGCGCGGCCAGAAGGATAGGCGCGACCATTGTTGTCTCGACAGTAGACCTCGGCTTGGTTAAATTTTCGGTTCGCGAGAATAACGCCAGAGCCAATTCTTGCCTCACTTCCTACTACGGAGTCCCCAACAAAGGTTCCATCCTGAATCTTAGATTCATTGAGGCAGAGCGAGCGTTTAATATCTGCGCCGTGTCCAACCACACAACCGGTGCCCAGAAAGGCATATGGCCTAATTTGAGCATGAGGTCGTACGCTAACATTGGCGCCGATGATTACGGGTCCTTCGATGTTCACAAATGGGTGAATGTGTGCGCCTTCGCCAATGTGAACCGGCCCGGTGATGGATACGTGATCCTCGACCCGCCCGTGGATAATCGGCTTATCCAGTTTGGAAAAAAGCTGCTCGATATTATCTAGCCAATCAATTGGAGAGTCGTACTTACTTAACCACTCGAGAAGTTCGGGTTCGATGTTGTCTCCAATAAGTTGTTGCTTGTTCATTAGTAAATCGACTCACAAGCTGTTGGATGCGGTTCGAGCTTGGCAGCTCATGGACCTCCTTCAGCTTTAATTCTCCGTCGTTACAGCAGAAATCCCTTGGTTTGAACCCAAGGGCCTGCTTCTTTGCGGGGCAATGCCCCGCTGCGCGACCCCTTGTTGATTCTTACAGAATCACCTCAAGTGGTCTTTGCTGTATAAAGCAGAGCCTTCCCCGGTGCAACAAGTCCAGAATGGGTGAATTGGCCACTTACAATTCGAACGCATGCTGCGCGTATGAATGTTGATAAGACCCCGGGCTACGGCGTTATCTCCGCAGCCGGAGTGTAAAGACGCGCCCTAGCAGCCGGTTGATCTCGCCCTGCACGCATCTGTCGGCCGGTCTTTCCGTGAAAGGTCCTGACCACGAAAAGTCTCTCCTCGGTCATGTACCGCCCGGTACGCTCGCCTAGTCGTCAGAGCGTTTCACGAAAAGCCTGGCTCGACATCTACACACATGGCCAAATCAATAGGTGCTCGTCGCCCATTGATCGGGTCCACCCAGATGCTTGGGGGGGGGTTGTCGTGAAATACCGGTTTTAGGTCTCGTCGGTGGTCTATATCGGATATGCGCCCTGGTCGTCGAAGTATTTTATACAAAGCCTGCCTCGAACTATGCCGACTGGGAGAAATCAATCGGCTTTCAGAGGCTGGTTGGGCGACGGAGAAGTTCGGATGAACTGGATACATGGAAGAATGGCCGTCTATTGGGAACCGGAGGGCATTGAGCTACAGCAGAAATCCCTTGGGTTGAACCCAAGTTCCTGCTTCTACGCGGGTCAAAGCCCCGCTGCGCGCCCACTTGTTGATTCTAAAAGAAATCAATTCAAGTGGTCTTTGCTGTATTTGGTGCGTGTTCGATAAGCGACTTTGGTGGTTTGTACCGCAATCACAAATAAGGTGGCGGCATGCCCGATGAGCCAGAGCTTGTCAGCCCAACCCGCAACTCCGGGAATGCCGAGAATGTCCACTTTTCCTATGAAGCTGAGTACGAGGAGGTAAGTGGCCCAACCGAGGCAGGCACCCACCAATGCTGGGCGAAGCTTACGAATCCCCAGGGTGATGAGAGTGAGTACAAGGAGAGGAAAGGCTGAAGTCCACAGAGCGTGGACCCCTAGCCATATTAAGGGAAGGCCGGACCCAGTTACTATCAAAGTCACAAGTAGACTTGGCTGAACCAGAGTTGGCAGCGCATACTTCCCAATTCGGAGCATTGTGGCGACCACCAGGGCTAACCAACTAAGTAGTGCGGTTCCTCCAAAGTGAAGAGGAGGGATGGTATTTTGGTCCGCAGCGGCTCGGGCGGCGCGGACCGCTGCGGCAGCGTTGACCAAGCCGTGGCCATACCGATCGTCACGCCCGCTCATTCCGAGATCTTCAGCGGTAGACTTAATAATCTCTTCAACTTGCGCGGCATCTTTTACACCGGCAGAGATCACCAAAGCGGCCACGCCGGCAACGTGGGGTGTGGCCATAGATGTGCCTTGATACGACAGATAGATGTCCGTCCGGTCCGGTTGGTTTCCAACGATGGTGTTTTGTAGGATACCACCATTGTCTCCGCCCAGCAGTTTGTCTCCACCAGGACCGGCGACGGCGATTTCGCGGCCGTACGAGCTATAAGGAGCAAGGTTTTTGGTGGGTCCTACGGAGCTGACGGCGAATGCACCTGCGTATGCGGCGGGGTATTCAACCCGAGGCCGCCCTGCATTGCCGGCGGCACAGATGACCAACACCCCTTTCTTTCGGGCATAGGCTACCGCCGAGGCCATGACGGCGGAGCGAGGACCTCCACCGAGCGAGAGGTTCATCACCTGAGCCCCTTCGTCAGCGGCAAATCGAATAGCATCAGCGATATCGCCCGCGGTCCCAAAGCCACGTTTGGAGAGCACCTTCAAGGGCATAATCTTTGCCTTGTATGCCAGCCCAGCCACGCCTCGTGCGTTGAAGGTTGTCTGGGCGATGGTACCTGCTACATGGGTTCCATGACCGTGGTCATCATTGGCGTGTGGGGTGTCGTTCAGGAAGTTGTATCCAGCAACGAAGCGAGAGGCTTCCAGGTCTTCAACCTTTCGAAACTTCCGGTAGCTCTCGTAGGCTACGCCGGTATCGATCACCGCAACAGTGACCCCTGATCCGTCAGCTAAGCCCCACGCCTCCTGAGCACCGATCAGACGGAACGACCATTGTCTTGTCCATAGAGGATCATTGGGAAGTGGGCCCCGCTGGGGGTGATAAAGGTCGGTGTCCTCGTTAAAGAGAAGCTGGGTACCGGCTTCTTCAGGAAGAAGCCCGTAGATATAGTTGGGTTCAGCGAACTCCACCCGAGGGTCTTCACGGAGCAGGTTTACCAAGGCCTGCATAGTATCCGGTGAGACATCTGCTACGAATATTCGATCGTCTGCTGCGTGGGGGGAATTCAGCCTAAGGTCGATACCTCCCAGAAGCTCCTCTAACTCGAACTCGTCTGCCTCGGTGGTTTCGTCCCGCAGGTCAACCAAAAGCTGGGTGGGTTTAGGGAGTAAAGAATCGGCAAAGGCCCCTTGAGTGAGTAGCAGCACGGTACTGAGACCGGCCCAAGGAGAGACTAGAGCGCGTTTCAACTTCATCGGATATATCCCTCAACGACCGAAGCATCCGAGATCGTCCCGGTGGGCTCGGTATCAGCTTTCAGTCTGCGCGAAATGGGCGGGCGTCGTCGAGGGGGGAGGAGAGGATTTGTTGTTTCTCTACGGTTTTTTGACGTGTACTGAGCCGAGTTTTGCTCGTTTTAGATCGGGTAGAACCGTTTTCGCATCACCAACCATAAGTACCTTCATCACCTCTGGATTAAGGTATTTCAGGGCTACTTCTTGTACCCGGTCCAAAGCGACTGTTTCGATACGGACTGCTTTTTGTGCAAAGTCGTCCAGCGGACGTTGGTAGACAAAAATTTGGGTGGCAGCGGAGGCGATGTTACTGATGCGATCAAAATCGCCAGGGAGGCTACGAATGAGCCCCTGTTTGACGCGATGCAGTTCATCAGTGGTCACTGGGTGTTCGGGGAGCCGCTCGAGCTCAAAGAAAAACTGGTTGAGGCCGGCGACGGTATGGACTCGCTGGAGGGCGGAGTACGCGATAAAGTTCCCTACGTTGTTACGAAATCCAGCTCGAGAGCCGGCGCCGTAGGTGTAACCTTTGTCCTCGCGGAGATTCATGTTCAATCGGGAGGCAAAGCCTCCACCCCAGACTCCGTTGGCGAGTACCAGTGCATCCTCATCAGGATGACCCCGACCGAACAAGGGCCGGGCCAAGATCACCATCGTTTGAGGGCTGTCCGGTTTATCGATAAATACGATCTCTTTTCGAGGATCAGCTTGGACCGCCGGCAGCGTGAATGCGGCCTCGGTGCTTGTCCCTTTCCAGCGACCTAAATGTTTCTCCGCTAGTGCTGTCGCTTCTTTGAGAGAGATAGCTCCGACCGCTATGAACGCGGATCGAGCCGGGGAGAGCAGTTGCTGGTGATGGGCCTTAAGGGCCTTGAGAGTTACTCGTTGTACCGATTCAGGCGTACCGCTGGCTGGATGTCCTAGTGGATGGGAGGGGCCGTATAGGATCGAGGGCAGATGCATAAAAGCTAACCCTTGTGGTGATCCTCGCTGAGCCTCTAGGCTCGCTAAAACCTGGGACTTGAGGCGAATGAAATCCTTTTCGGCCAGGCTTGGTCGTAAGACGGCATCACTCAGAAGGGCCATCAGCGCATCTTGGTGCCGAGACAATCCAGAAATCTGGACCGCTCCATGGTCGATGCTACTGGAGGTGGATAGGGAAGCACCTAGATCAGCAACAGCGTCCGAAAATGCCAATGCGTTGCGTTCGCCAGCACCTTCGTCAAGCATGCCATACACGAGGCTGCTGAGGCCGTGGTGGTCCGAGGGGTCCAAAGCGGATCCGCCTTGGGTGACCAGACGTAGGACTACCAGAGGCAGCTGAGCCTGCTCAACGACCAGCACGGTCAGCCCGTTGCTGAGTACAGTTTGCGTAAACGTCGGTAGCACCAGCTTGGGCTGGGCGCTGTGGGCTGGCTGTTTGTCTCGCCAGGCATCGGGACCGGTTTCGACCGCGTCCGCGACGGATGGGTTTCCAATAAGGACGAGTGCAAACCAGATAAACGGAGGTAGCCATCCGTGGGTGAGTTGTTGATATGTCGGTTTCAACGGATACCTTCCTTCTTTGCGGCAGCTTGGTGGGTTGTGGCTTGAGCGTGGGGTGAGGGTGATGATGAAGCGCTCGGTATCGCTTTGACGATCAGGCGGGTCTCACTCAGCCAGGTGCGTCGGGCTTGCTCTAGACTATCGAGAGTTACGCCTCGATAGCGGTTTATATCCCACGTGAAACGACCCGGATCACCAAAGTGGTACTGGTAAGATTGGAGCTGTTCCGTTCGTCCTCCAAAACCCCCCAGCTGCTCTAGGCCAAAAAGCATCCTGGTCTCTTGGGCATTTTTCGCTCGAGATAGCTCAGCCTGGGTAATGGGCTGACTATCTAAGCTGGCAATGACTTCATCCACGGCGGTTAACGCCTCATCGATGTTTCGACCCGGTTGGACAACCAGATCGATCTGAAACTGGCCGCCAGCGAAGGTCTCAAAGTACGCCGCAGTGACACTTTGGGCAATTGAGTCTCGATAACTTACGCGGGCATCCAGCCGAGAGGATTGTGTACCGGAGATCACGTGGGAAAGAAGGTCTAACGCCGCGGAGTCCTTGTGATAAGCTTTGGGTCCTGGCCAAACGATCGATAGTTTGGGGAGCCGACCAACCGGCTCATCAAAGATGATCTCCTCCGCTTTCGCTAAAGTTGGACGTAAAGGTTGGGGGCGGGTAGGCTTAGGACGCCCCTGTAATGGCCCAAAATACTTGTTAATCAGGGATGTAGCGGTGGTAATTTGAATATCGCCAGCAAGAACCAAGGTTGCGTTGGAAGGACTGTAGTATGTCTTAAAAAATTCTCGTATATCATCGAGAGTGGCCGACCCAATGTCTTTCATAGAACCGATGATGTTGCCGTGGTACGGGTGAGGCGCCGGATATAGTTTCTGGATGATCAATTCTCGAACCAGACCGTAGGGGCGACTTTCTGTCGATTGACGGCGCTCATTTTTGACCACATCAATTTGATTATCGAGACTTTTCTTGGTGACGGATTCGAGGAGAAAACCCATGCGATCGGATTCGAGCCACAAGGCAGTTTCGAGAGCATTGGATGGAACAGTCTCGAAGTAGTTGGTTCGGTCGAAGCTGGTTGTTCCGTTGACTTGGCTGGCACCCAGGGCTTCGAGGATCTTGAAGTGTTGATCTTCTCCCACATGGGGACTGCCTTGGAACATCATATGTTCAAAAAGGTGAGCAAATCCCGAGCGACCAGGGCGCTCATGGAGCGCTCCTACATCATACCAAACGCTAACAGCGACCAAAGGTAAACGGTTATCCTGATGAAGGATGACGGTCAGACCGTTGTCCAATTGGTACTTCTCGAAAGGAATTTCGAGTTTGTCAGTAGCTCGGTCGGGTGTGGTAGACGCCGGTTTGGTGGCGGACGCATGAGGTAGAGGTGGGCTAGCGTGCATGCAGTTGACGACGCTGATTAAGAATCCACACCCTATCCACCGATGAGTGATTAGCACCTAGCTGTTGTAGCCAAATTTGAGGAGGTAATCCGCCCTTTTCGGGGTTAAAGAGCCAAATTTTGACGTCGCCGTTTCAGTTGGTCGCTGATATGAAAAGACTGTGTCCCGCGGCATACGATCTGTCTTCCAAGATTCCCAAGGCCTAGCACGACGTCGTCTTCGCGATCTTATTGCTCAAGAGCGTGAGCGGGCGCAGTTGCATATTGATATCGTTAAGCGCTCCGAGCCGGGCATTTCACAGGATCGGCTGGCGAGGTTGCTCCTGGAGCGGTGGACAAAAGTGGCGAAAGTGGAGGGGGGACTCACTGGTATGTTAGGGCTGGTGGGTGTCCCGCTCAATCTGATGCTGTTTGCCTACTGTCAGCTTGCAGTTATGGTTTCGATAGCTGAGGCCTACGGTATCGAGCTTCGGGGCCATAGTGGGGAGGAAGCACTGGTTGATGTACTTGGCCGGGTTCACGGCATTGAGGATGTGATTCGGTCTAGCCCCCGAGTTTTGGGGGTGCTCGCCCGCTCGCTCGCTCTTCGTCACGGTTTGGGAGTTTTTGGCCGTGTCATTCCTCTATTAGCCGTTCCGGTTTCGGTACATCTCAACGCTCGGGAAATGGAGAAGGTGGGGCACGCGGCAATGCGGCACTTTGGAAACGTGATTTTCCTAGCCTAACTACAGCAGAAATCCCTTGGTTGAGCCCAAGTTGCTGCTTCTGTGCGGGGCAATGCCCCGCTGCGCGACCGCTTGTTGATTCTAAGAGAATCAATTCAAGTGGTCTTTGCTGTAGGGCTCGTCTTTGACTTCTGGCTGGGAAGATGTGGGAAACAAATAGTGACAAGCGCTGAATCCCTGGCCACAAAAGGACGTTAGGTTGAACCCAGTGTACGGTACCGGCGCTTGGTTTTGCCTCGTTGTGCGACGACTTAACTACCCGAGGAGAAGGGTTGCACAGCGATGTTTTGCTTGATCTCAAAGCCCGAGGGGGGGCCTATCGCCAGGTATGGCTTCCAAAGATATGCCGAAAGTGGTGCCGCAACCTGCTCCCGAAGTAGGTACAGTGGCACCTAATTTTTGTTTGCCCACGGATGATAATACTGAGCTGTGTCTTGAGGACTTACGGGGCAAGCGTGTGGTTATCTACTTTTATCCCAGGGACAATACGCCGGGCTGCACGACGGAAGCCCAGGGGTTTAGAGATATTTACACTGAACTTCAGGCTATGAATGTGGAGGTGCTAGGTGTGAGTCGCGATTCGGTTAAGACCCACGCCAACTTTAAGGCGAAGTACGAGCTGCCTTTTCCTCTGCTTTCTGACCCATCCGCGGAAATGATAGCAGGGTATGGGAGCTGGGGAGAGAAGACCTTTATGGGTAAAACCGGTATGGGGATTTTGAGGACAACCGTGCTGATTGACACCGATGGCACAATTTTGAAGGTTTACCCAAAGGTTCGAACCAAAACCCACGCTGAAGAAGTAAAAGCTGACCTTCTAGCTCTGTAGAGACTCGATGCTGCGGACTGTGTCTCGTTGGGTGGGGTGGCTAAGTCGTTGTCGTTGTCGTCTTGCGGCAAGGGGGATGATTTGGCTTTTGCGCATTGATATGGCTGATGCGCAAAAGCGGTTAGCATCATATACATCAGTTCATGACGTATTCACCCGCCGCTTGCGGGCGGGGGCACGGACGATCGATACGGGGATAGATACATTGGTGGCTCCGGTTGATGCTCGGGTGATAGATTCGGCCAGGGTGAACTTTGACGTGCTGCCGCAGGCAAAGGGGAAAACGTATAGCCTTTCCGCGCTTCTGGTGGATAAGTCTGCACCTCAGAGATTTGTGGGTGGGGGAATACTTAAGCTATATCTTTCACCGCGAGACTATCACCGGGTGCATAGTCCAGTAACAGGAAAGATCGTCCGATGTGTCTACGTGTCTGGGGCTGTATTTCCGGTTCATAATCGTGCGGTGCAATCTATAGATAATTTATATACGCGTAATGAACGCCTGATTATTGAGTTATTTACCGAGTATTGGGGTGCGGTGGTGGTGGTTATGGTGGGGGCGACCTTTGTCGGTGGGCTAAGGACTAGTTTCGCGTGGCCCCAACCAGCAGGCGCTGATACTCAGCATACGATCCTGAAAGGGGACGAATTGGGGACCTTTGAGATGGGATCTACGGTGGTGTTGGTGACCGAGAGACCGGTCCGTTGGTGGGTTCACCAGGGGGCAGTGGTGAAGATGGGGCAAGTGGTGGGGAGGCCACAGGAGCGGACCCTTTGACCCCTACTCACCGCCAAAGCCATCACCGTGGGTAGTGGTTGTTGCTTGCGGCGCTGGTAACCACGCACGAATGAGATCAAGCTCCGGGTGCTTGGAATCGAGGCTGAAAGCCCTCTCTAAGGCAATCAGAGCCTCTTCGCGCTGTCCGAGCATGGTCCAGGCCCGGGCTTGTAGCACGGCGATATTGGCCCGGTTTGGTGTTACCGTTTCTGCTCGGGCGAGATCCTCGATGGCAGCTTGAGCTAGTCCGCGGTCCATGCGTGCGCTTGCTCGTCCCTCTAACGCGAGGCTCAGAGCGTCGCGATGACGATGCACGGTGCCGAGAAGCTCCAGCTCTAGATCAAGTACTTCAAGGCATCGCGCGACGTGCACTCGCTGCTGACAAAAAATGGCAATCGCACCATCCCAAGCGGCTAGATTTGCAGGGTCGCTTCGAGCAACTCGCAAAAATGTATCCCCGGCTTCGTTGAGTTGTCCATGGCTTTGGGCCTGGTATGCCTCTCGGAGGGGGTTTTCGGGACAACCAAAGGCCGGTAAGCATAGACTTACGATGACCAGGAGTGCTCCCCGTGAGGGATTTTCGGGTGAGGACTGAGGTTGGTGGCGAACATCATTGTTGGGCCGTACTGGTTGGCCATGCATGCCTCAATGTATAGCACCGAAGTCCGTCAGTGGTTGAGATCCAATGGGGCTTTTGGGTGATGAGCTTGACGTGGCCACCAACTCAATGAATATCCGGTACGTTTATGACCCAAGAATTTCTGTATTTGCTGGCTTACCTGGCGCCAGCCGCGGGGGGAATAGCGCTCATTTATGCTTTCTTTTCTTCGTCCTGGATTAGACGTCAGGATGAAGGAACGGATCGAATGAGAGAAATAGGCCAAGCCATTCGCGAAGGGGCTATGGCTTTTCTCTCTCGTGAGTACCGCATCTTAGCTCTTTTTGTTGTGATCGTAGCAGTCCTGCTTGCAACATCTAACGCTCAAAATGACAAGTCCTCCGCGCTTGTTGGATTTTCTTTTGTGGTGGGCGCCATATGTTCGGGACTGGCCGGCTATTTCGGAATGAGGATTGCCACCTTGGCGAATGTTCGAACGACCGCAGCCGCCCGAGAAGGGCTGTCTCCCGCGCTTACTATTGCATTTCGAGGAGGGGCGGTGATGGGGATGTCGGTGGTGGGACTGGCTTTGCTCGGACTAGGTTCACTCTTTCTTTTCTACTTCATCGTTCCGACAACCATTGGTCTTCCAAGCTTAGAAGTGGCTGGCGGCTTGAGCAAAGCACTAGCGGTGTTATCGGGATTTTCACTCGGAGCTTCTTCGATCGCGCTATTTGCCCGCGTAGGCGGGGGTATCTACACCAAAGCGGCTGATGTTGGCGCTGACTTAGTTGGAAAAGTTGAGCAGGGGATTCCGGAGGATGACCCCCGCAATCCGGCGACAATTGCGGACAATGTTGGAGACAACGTTGGTGACGTTGCGGGAATGGGTGCTGACCTATTTGAATCCTACGTTGGGGCGATCATCGGGGCGATGGTGATCGCGGCGGCTGCCTCCGACAATGCTCTGCGTGGGGTGTTATTGCCCCTCGTCCTTGCCGCTGCGGGGGTGATAGTCTCTATTCTTGGGACTTTCCTCGTTCGTACGCGAGAAGGAGGCAATCCCCAAACCGCGCTCAATGTAGGCACTTTTGCGGCAGCAGCGATTATGCTTGCTGCGACCTATCCCATCGCGGCGCTGGTTTTTCCCGAACCATTAGTGCTGGCTAGTGGTCGGGAAGTGGGGGCGCTTCAGGTTTTTCTGGCCACGTTAGCCGGTCTGGTTGCTGGCGTGCTCGTGGGCATGATTACTGAGTATTACTGTGCAAAACACCGTCACCCGGTGAATACCATTGTCCAAGACTCCGTGACGGGTCCGGCGACCAACATTATTTCTGGTTTGGCGGTGGGCATGCAGTCTACCGCGGCCCCTATTATTCTGATCGCTGGGGCAACTATTGGGGCTTTTTACGCGGCTGGTTTATACGGCATCGCTATAGCCGCTTTGGGTATGCTTTCCACCACCGGTATTCAGCTGGCTGTTGATGCCTACGGTCCGATTGCGGACAACGCTGGCGGTATAGCAGAGATGAGTGGTTTACCTCCCGAAGTAAGGGAACGCACCGATAATCTAGACGCGGTAGGGAATACAACTGCTGCTATAGGAAAAGGATTTGCTATCGCTTCTGCTGCACTGACGGCTCTAGCTCTGTTTTCAGCATTTCGGGAGCAGGCGGAAATTGGAGCGATCGACCTAACCCATCCGGTGGTGATGGCCGGCTTGTTTGTTGGTGCTATGCTACCATTTTTGTTTTCTTCGATGGCAATGCGGGCGGTTGGGGCTGCTGCCAATGAGATGATCGTGGAAGTGCGTCGTCAGTTTCGTGAGATTCCCGGTCTGATGGAAGGCACTGCTCGCGCAGAATATGCAAAGTGTGTAGATATCTCGACGTCAGCGGCCCTGCGGATGATGGTTGCTCCCGGGCTTATGGCTATCGTTACCCCAGTTGTGGTCGGGTTTATAGATAAGAATGCTCTGGCTGGGATGTTGGCCGGTGTAACTGTCTCTGGGGTGGCTATGGCTATTTTCATGTCCAATGCCGGTGGAGCGTGGGACAATGCAAAGAAACAGGTGGAAGAAGAGCCACGAGACGCAGCGAAAAACACCGGAAAGGGTTCCGAGAAGCATGCGGCGGCGGTCACCGGAGACACGGTGGGCGACCCTTTCAAGGATACGGCGGGCCCTTCACTGAATATTTTGGTGAAACTCATGTCCGTGGTTGCGCTCGTGATTGCCCCGTTGATCGCCTAGCCTTATTCAGTAGGCGGTGCGGACTAGTTATTTCTGCGGTACTAACCCCCTTTTGACTGTCTGTTAGAGTTCGAAACACGGCCCTAAAGGGGGATTTAGTGGAAACATTGGTATTACACTACCCGACGGCTTGACCTTGCTCCGGAGTCGGGCTTGATTCTGGGGACTCGGCGATGCCGAGGTATACCTAATATGGCCGATCGTGAACCGATGACCCGTCCGGGGTATGAAGCCCTCAAGGAAGAGCTCAAGCGACTGAAGACGGTCGAGCGTCCCAAAACCTCAAAGGAAATTGAGGAGGCTCGAGCCCATGGAGATCTCAGCGAAAACGCCGAATATCACGCTGCAAGAGAAAAGCAGTCGTTCATTGAAGGTCGAGTTCAAGAGATCGAATCGAAGCTTGCGCTGGCGGAGATTATTGACCCCTCTAGCCTCTCGGGTGATCGCGTTATGTTCGGAGCGACAATCACCTTGCTAGACGTAGAGTCTGACGAAGAAACTTTGTACCAGATTGTTGGGCATGACGAGGCTGACGTAAAGGCCAAGCGGATTTCGGTGAATGCCCCGTTGGCCCGGGCCTGTTTAGGCAAACATGAGGGGGATGAAGTGACCCTCAAACGGCCTAAGACTGGGGACCGGACCTACGAGATAGTGAAAGTGGAGTACAAGTAGTCCTACCCAATGAACTCTGTGGCTGATGCTCTGGAAGCCGTGGTTCGCCCGCTTCGGTTTGCAGCCCGTCGTAACTTTGCCAACCTACCAGTGCTGAAGGGGGTTGAGCGAACGGTTGAGATGGCGCTGAGCCGTGCTGATACCGAGCACCCCGAAGACCAAAGGATTCTCAAGGCATTGAGGGATCGCCTAGCCGGATTCGATGCCCTTGATCTACCCGACAAAAAGGAGCGGGTGATGGAGGCTTTGGCGTTAGTTGATACCCACGGGCTGGTTTCTCCGGAAAATGAAGACGAAAGGGCGTGGTCGCGTCGTTTTGCCAAAGGAGAATCAAGTGGGCCGGCGTCTCGGGTCCAGGAAGCTGAAGTCCGGCCGGTGAGCTCGAGTCGTTCCACCACCGGAGTGTCAGGTGGTCTGGGGCCTCGGGTCCAGGAAGCTGAAGTCCGGCCGGTGAGCTCGAGCCGTTCCGCCACCGGAGCGTCAGGTGGTCCGGGCCCCCAAAGAGGTGAAGACACGGGGTCGAGAGCGAGGCCGAGCTCTTCCCTGGGAAGACAAGAGAAGAGCGCTCGGTCGTCAGAAATGTCTGCAGATGAGCTGCCCCATGCTCGAGCTTTTTTCTTGGCAGCACCGCGAGCGCCGGCCCGCAAACTGACGAAGAGGGTGGCCATGCGGGATGCTCAACCCGATTACCCGTTGTCGAGTGTCGTGGGCGTGGGACCCAAAACGGCGGATAAACTGGCGGCCCGAGGGGTTGAGACCGTCCAGGACGCGTTGTTCTTTCTACCGACCAAGTATGAGGACCCTCGGGAAGTAACCACGATCGGGTCGCTTCGCGCCGGGGATAAGGCCATGATCCAAGGGGTAGTGGCGGTCAGCGCTCTGCGCCCCGGACGACGTCGGATGTGGGAGATGGCGATCAAGGATGGCACTGGGGTTCTGAGCGTCCGTTTCTTCCGTTTCTCACCGGCGGAAATGCTCAGTCGATATCCGGTTGGTACTCGGGTTCGTGCTTTCGGTTCGGTCACTTTCTTTGGATCGCAACGGCAGATGGCTCACCCAGAAATGGAGGTTCTGCCTGGGGACAGCGTACCTTCAGAAATCCCCATATTACCGGTATATCCCGATATTGAGGGCGTACCTCCACGGACCCTTCGACGCGTACTTCAGTCGATCGCCCAACATCTCGCTGGTCGTGTACATGACCCGATCCCTCTAGAAATTCGTGAACGATGGTCCCTGGCGCCATTGGCGCCCGCGGTACGGGCGGCTCACCTTCCGGATGAAGGAGGGGTGGGTCCGGCCTTGCGCGGCCTGCGTCGTCGACTCGCGTTTGATGAGCTGCTCTATTTGCAGATGGCGTTGACTTCCAATCGGAGTCACAAGGAGCAAGAAGCCGGCCTGGTTCATGATTTAGGTTCCGGCTGGCGGCCATTGGCGGAAAAAGCTCTACCATTTACATTAACGGGAGCCCAAACTCGGGTTCTGGATGAAATCGCTGCAGATTTGCAAGCACCTCGGCCGATGAGCCGTCTGCTGCAGGGGGATGTCGGTAGTGGCAAAACCGCGGTAGCACTCCTTTCGTCGGCGATGCTACGCCACGGGGCTCGCCAAGCCTGTCTGCTTGCTCCCACCGAAATTTTGGCGGAGCAGCATGCTCGAAGTGCACAGAATATTCTAGGGAAACTAGGGTTGCAGGTGGCGTTACTGACCGGCTCAACCACGACCAAAGCCCGAAGAACCTTGCTCCGGATTCTCAAAAGAGGAGATATAGATCTCTTGATCGGCACCCATGCTCTGTTAGAGCCCGATGTTGGGTTCAACGACCTTGGTTTAGTGATCATTGATGAACAGCATCGGTTTGGTGTGGAGCAGCGAGCCAAGCTCCTCGCGAAGCGGGAAACATTGCCTCCGGACGTGTTGGTGATGACCGCAACACCCATTCCTCGAACGTTGACGCTGAGTCTATACGGCGATTTACGGGTCTCCGTTATCGATGAGTTACCACCGGGCCGTAACCCGACGGAAACGCGGGTGTACGCGGCTCGAGAGGTAGCGCAGGCCTATAAGGAAGTCACACAAGCTCTGGAGACCGGGCGACAAGCGTATGTTGTCTTCCCGCTGGTTGAAGCTTCGGATCAGCTGGTGCTGAAGTCTGCCACAGAGGCAATGCAGGACCTGTCGCGAACCTTTCATCCTCATCGGGTAGGATTGTTGCACGGGAAGATGAAAAGTGACGAGAAGTCCACCATCATGCAGTCGTTTGCGCGCAAGCAGTTGGACGTATTGGTAGCGACTACGGTCATTGAGGTCGGGGTGGACGTGCCTAACGCGACGGTGATGGTCGTAGAAGAGGCGGATCGCTTTGGTCTATCGCAGCTTCATCAATTGCGTGGTCGGGTTGGTCGCGGTCAGCACGGGGGGCTGTGTTTGCTTATTGCTGGTGACAAGGCCGGGGCGGATGCTAATCAGCGCCTGTCGGTTATGGCCGCAACCCAAGATGGTTTTCTGATCGCGCAACGAGACCTAGAAATTCGAGGCCCAGGGGAAGTCTTAGGGACTCGTCAGTCGGGATTGCCAGACCTCGTTATGGCCGATTTGGCTACGGACGGGCGACTTATTGAAGAGGCTCGAGAAGAAGCGGAACGCATCTTGGGGGCTGACCCCGAACTCACCCTGCCGTCTCATGCGGGGATGCGTGGCGAATTGTATCGGCGGTTTTCTGGCAAGTTGGCGCGAATTCAGGCGGGTTAACGCGGCCTTGTACAAGAGGTATCATCCGGGCTCATCCGTGAAGCGTATGTTCCCTGTGAACCATCGTTGACAGGTCGAAAGTAACCTAGCTAGCAACCCCCGGGTGCGCGAGCACCAGCACTTCATTCGAGTTCTCTACGGTGATACAGACCGGATGGGGGTCGTTTACTACGCCAACTACTTTCGCTACTTCGAGGCCGGACGCAATGAGTTGCTCCGATCGGGTGGGTTTGCCTATCGCCGTTTTGAGGATGCTGGATACAAGCTTCCGGTGACTGCGGCATCCGCAAAATACGGTGCTCCTGCTCAATATGACGATGAACTCTTACTGATTACCCGCGTGGTTCACATTCGGCTTGGCAGTGTACGTATAACCTATGAGCTCAAACGGGTGGCGGACGGTATGATACTTACAACAGGTGAGACGACCCACGCTTGTGTAGGTAAAAACGGTAGGGTCTGTCGTATACCACCAGCCATGCGTGAGGCGTTGGGGGAGGGATTATTGGGGTCCGAAGGGACGGGAAAGGGTGAGGCCGGTTCGTGAGTAACGCGCGTGAA
Source organism: Myxococcales bacterium (assembly GCA_019634385.1). Classification (GTDB taxonomy): domain Bacteria; phylum Myxococcota; class Kuafuiibacteriia; order Kuafuiibacteriales; family Kuafuiibacteriaceae; genus JAHQVK01. The sequence continues at coordinate 15,727 of JAHQVK010000148.1, forward strand.
CGCAATTTAGCCTTAGATGTGGTGAGGGTGTGCGAGGCGGCAGCACTTTCGAGTGCCCGTACTACCGGCCGGGGTGACTTAGCCTATGCGGATGATATTGCAGTGGATTCGATGCGCCGGGCTTTTGCAACCCTAGATATATGTGGCACGGTGGTGGTTGGGGAGGGAGAACCGTCCGAGGCGCCCAAGTTGTACGTAGGGGAGCGAGTCGGGCGGTGGCAGCCGCGAGACCCTGAGGTGGAGATTGCGCTCGATCCCCTAGAAGGGACGCGGTTGTGTGCTCGTGGGATGCCCAATGCCATTTCGGTTCTTGCTTTGACCCAAGGAGGAGAATTTCTCCGAGCCGTGGACTCATATATGGACAAGATTGCGGTAGGGCCCGGGGGTCGCGGAGTCATTGATATTACCAAGTCTGCCACCGAAAACTTACATGCAGTGGCCGATGCGAAAGGGGTATATGTCGAAGATCTGTGTGTCGTAATTCTTGATCGACCTCGGCACGAGGCTCTAATTCGTGAGGTTCGTGAGGCTGGTGCCCGTATTCGCTTGATCACGGACGGTGATGTAGCAGCCGCCATATCAACATGCATTGAAGAGACGGGTGTAGATATGCTGGTTGGTGTTGGAGGTTCTGCGGAGGGTGTTTTGGCGGCGGCGGCGATGAGATGCGCTGGTGGTGATATGGTGGGGCGCCTCAAACCGCGAAATCAACAAGAGATTCAACGTCTAGTGGACAGTGGAATTAAGGATGTTGACAAGGTTCTGACTCTGAATGATTTGGCATCGGGTGACGTAGTGTTTTCTGCAACGGGTATTACTGATGGAGACTTTCTGAAGGGCGTCAGATGGCGTCGTGGGGGAGCGGTCACTCACTCTGTGGTTATGCGTAGTCGGACCATGACTATCCGCTTTATTCAGACTCAGCACCGCTTTGACGGCCGACCGGAATTCGGTGAACTATAGGGGTTACTCAATTTGATCAACCGCCGGCCGGGTTCCTCATAGGAGATTTTTTGGGGTTGGTTGAAGAAGTATCTCAGCTGAGAAAGTGTTACTCTGTAAGGCGGTCGAGCTCCGGATATCGACGAAAGATACCTTGCTCGTTAAATGGAATTCGTCGGTTGGAAGCGAGATAAGCGGCCAGTCGAGGGCGCTGTCGAATACGATCCCGCAATGCATGCAATTTGGTTGTGCGGTGTGAAGCATAGGCAAAGCCCTTAGGGAATGCGTACTCAAGTCCTTCCAAAACCTGGAAGGTAGACAGATCAACGGTCGTGATTGTTTTACCGATCATATAAACGCCGCCGCTAGCACTGAGTATGTCTTCTAGATGCTGTAAAAATAGGGGTAGTCGGGCGGACAAGAACTGTACGGAACGCTTACAAGCAGCCTGCATTTGGTCCTCATAATGATGACCAAGGGCGATAGGATGATGAGTATCATGCACTTCGGTGACAAGATCAGCGATGGTAAGTTGTACTTGCATTGCCAGTAAGCAGAGTGCTTCTTCGATAGGCCACAGGTTATGATTGCGTCCTAACCACCATAAGATGTTAGGCGTTTGAGCAATCACCAGCTCATCAATTTTGAGTATGGGTGGTGCGAAAAGGGGGTGTTGTGTCTTGTGACTAAGCATCCGTTCCACAACAACGGCACCACCCGCTCCGTTAGATTCTGCTTGGCGAGCAAGGTCATCGTAAGGAAGGCCGACATCTTCAAGTACCAACCGTACAAACTCTCCGCGACCTTGTAGGGTTGGCCAATATATAAGTTGGTAGCGAGCCGGCACCACGAAAACAGAGAACATCAACCCGCGTTCATGGTCAAAGGCCCCAAGCGTAGTTTAGATTCTTGGCTGTTCAGACTATTCTTCGGGCGTGACAAGTTTTCGGTTGGGCGTTTTGGTGGTCATCGTAGGTCTGTCGAGGGTGACGTGGGCAACAGAACCGGAGATATCCACAAAAAGCATAGAGTCATCGGTATCACTGACCAAGACGTTGCCTACCTCAAGTTCTGGTGTTTCGGGCTCTGACGTTGAAATTCTGGGGAACTCTCAGTCGCAGCTAAATGGAGTGATGGCGCCGGACGAAGGCAAAACCATCAGTTCAACCCTCGTCGTAAAAAGTTCATACGGTGAGCGCCTACGCAGTTTAGTGGGACTGATGGTGATGATCGCTCTCGCGTGGGGGTGTTCAGTTGACCGACGACGAGTACGTTGGTCATTGGTGGCCACTGGTGTGGGACTGCAAATAGGCCTTGGGTTACTGACCCAAACTGCTCTCGGCGCGTGGATTTTTTCTCGGTTCAATCGCTTCGCTGTATCTATTCTTGACTATACCAACGAGGGAACCCAGCTGCTTTTTGGTGATCTCGCTCGTCCTGGGCATTCTGCTTATCTTGCTTTCGGTGCGTTACCAACGATCATCCTTTTTTCGACTCTGATGGCGATACTATATCACCTGGGCATCATGAATAGGGTTGTTGAACTATTTTCATGGTTGGTGCAGAAAGCTCTGGGCACAAGTGGTGCCGAAACCCTATCGACGGTGGGTAATGTTTTTGTAGGACAGACCGAAGCCCCGCTGCTGATTCGTCCTTACCTTCCGCACATGACACGGTCAGAGCTTATGGCCGTGATGACAGGCGGCTTTGCAACTATAGCGGGGGGGGTTATGATGATATATGTATCGCTCTTGAAAGATACATTCGCTGATGTTGCCGGTCATCTCCTCTCGGCATCAATCATGAGTGCGCCAGCGGCGTTGGTTGTGGCGAAGATCATGGTGCCTGAGCGGGACACCCCCCAAACTTTAGGGCAGATAAGGCTCACCAAGGGGGGATGTTACCACAAAGATAGCAATGTTGTTGATGCTGCCGCAAGAGGGGTCAGCGAGGGCCTGTCGTTAACCCTTAATGTGGTTGCGATGCTATTGGCATTTACAGCGCTTGTGGCTATGGCAAACGGCTTTCTCGGCGAAGTAGTAGGGTGGTTTATACCCGGACAGTCACTAACGATCGAGCAGATCTTCGGTTGGTTGGGAGCCCCTCTGGCATGGATCATGGGGGTTCGGTGGGAAGATGCGACCGCCGTTGGTGGCTTATTGGGAGTGAAGACCGTGCTGACCGAGTTTATAGCTTACCAACAATTGGCTGAGCTGACCGGCGAGCTACATCCTCGTTCGATAGTGATCGCGAGCTATGCCCTTTGCGGTTTTGCGAACTTCGGGTCGGTAGGCATTCAGCTCGGAGGTATATCTCCGCTTGCACCGGAGCGTCGGGCAGATTTGGCCTCTCTGGTTATGCGGGCAATGGTGGGCGGAACCTTGGCAGCGTTTATGACGGCCTGCGTTATCGGTGTTCTCATATAGACGTATCTGCCTGAAATTAGGTTCGAATCGGAGATAGTGCTCGACGGTCCAGTACCACGCAATAGCTAAGTCCCAGCGCCACGCAATAGCTAAGGATTGTACTGAAGATCTGGACGAAGCGTGTCGTTCGTGATGGGCACATATCTGCGCCCCCTAAACAAAGGGGGTACAAGGCAAGCAAGATGAGCACTGTCGACCCAATTCTGCACCTCGCAATTCCTAAAGGCCGAATGTATGACGGCGTAGTTCAGCTTCTAAATGATGCCGGAATTCGCCTGCATCACGGCTCGCGGGGGTACCGACCTAAAGTATCTTTGCCGTCGGTGGAAGCGAAGCTCCTTAAGCCCCAGAACATTGTGGAAATGCTTTCGGTAGGTACCCGTGATCTCGGCTTTGCTGGGGCTGATTGGGTAGCTGAGAAATCACTCAATCTTCACGAAATCTTAGACACCGGGATGGATGAGGTGCGCATTGTTGTTGCTGCGCCTCGAGAGATCGTGTGCGAGGGCCCGGGGGGCCGCACGCTCCTACCGCCAGAAAGTCCTATGGGTGGCCCGCTACGGGTCGCATCAGAGTTGGAACGGCTGACGAAGGGTTGGATTCAAAAGTCTTGCCCAAAAGCGGTATTCGTTAGGACCTATGGTGCCACCGAAGTCTTTCCCCCTGAAGATGCGGATGTTATCGTGGATATCACCCAAACTGGCGTAACATTGGAAGCCAATGGGCTCGTGATTGTGGACGAGATCATGGTCTCCTCGACCCGCCTATTCGCAAGTGGGCTAGCCATGGATGATCCGCTTCGCCGAAATCGAATCGAAGATATTACGACCCTCCTGCGGTCGGTTCTATCCGGGCGCCAACGGGTCATGTTGGAGTTGAACGTACCTTCTGATCGGCTGGATGTGGTGGTGGACGCGTTGCCAGCGATGAGACTTCCAACCATCTCTAAGCTTCATACCGACCCGAGTAGTCCATCGGTAGATGGATATGCGGTCCGGGCGGCAGTGTTGCGTTCGGTGCTTCCCTCGTTGGTCCCCGAGCTTAAAGCTCGGGGGGGCTCGGACATTGTGGTGTCCCCGTTGTCACAGGTGGTGCCGTGAGTTTTGGCATCATTTGGGTACCACGGGGTCAAAAGATTGTCCCCGTCCCGAATGAGGCTCCTAGTAGTTGTTGGGAGTACTTGGCCCTCGAGCATAACCTTATGACTCAGGTGCTATCTATGGTACGCAATGGACTGGCGGAGGCGCCGGCATGACCCAAGAAGTCATAGTTATACGTACGGGGAGTGCCAATTTGGCATCGATACAGGCTGGCCTTCGACGGGCGGGGGCCGCGCCGGTCCTCACCGAATCTCCTTCGGCTGTGGAGCAAGCGGATCATGTGATGCTGCCGGGGGTGGGTACTTTGGGGCAGACCAAACAGATACTGGACCAGACCGGACTCACGTCTGTGATCCAGACCCGAGTAAGGGAAGGACGGCCGTTGTGTGCGGTCTGTGTGGGGCTACATTTGCTGTTTGAAGGAAGCGAGGAGAGTCCACAGGTTCCTGGATTACACGTGGTCCCTGGGTTCATCCGCCGGTTTCCTGAGGAGGTTCGAGTTCCTCAGTTTGGATGGAATCGGGTGGAAGCTCCTCCTGGGGTTATGTATCTAGAAAGCGGCGAATACTATTTTGCTAACTCGTATCGTTTGGTTGAAGCTCCTCCCGGTTATATGTCCGCTCTCGGTGAGCATGGTGGTCACTTTGTGGCCGCTTTTGAGCGGGCCGGGTTATTGGCCTGTCAGTTTCATCCGGAGCTATCGGGGGCTGTAGGAACCCGAGTGCTCAGACGTTGGTTGACGTTATCGGAGGCTAAGGTATGTTAAAAGCACGCGTCATCCCCTGTCTGGATGTGAAGGACGGCAGGGTTGTGAAAGGTATCCGTTTTCAGGGACTTCGGGATGCTGGTGATCCGGTAGAGCAGGCGGCTCGCTATGTGGACGAAGGTGCTGATGAGTTGGTGATTCTTGATGTGTCGGCAACCCCAGAAGGTCGGGGCCATGCAGTGACCACCGTTGAAGCGGTGCGGGAGGTCATTGATATACCACTTACGGTTGGAGGAGGTGTCCGACGGGTGGAGGATGCGGAGGCTTTATTGTCGGCTGGAGCTGATAAAGTTGCCGTCAATTCGGCAGCGGTTGCGGAGCCGGCACTTCTCACTCGGTTGGCGGACAAATTCGGCAAACAATGTACCATTTTAGCCTTAGATGCGGCGCGAAAAGACCAGCCCACAGCCGACCCGGCATGGGAGGTTGTGGTTCGGTCTGGTAAGGTTCGTACCGGGCGAGATGCGGTGATTTGGGCCAAAGAAGCAGAGGCACGGGGAGCTGGAGAGATCCTGCTTACGTCCTGGGATCGTGATGGGACCGGAGAGGGTTATGATGTGGCCTTGTTACAGGCTATACGCGCCGCGGTTTCGGTTCCGATGATCGCATCTGGGGGTGCGGCTCATGCTGAGCATTTGGCAGAGGGGCTCCAAGCGGGCGCGGACGCAGTGTTGGCTGCAACCATCTTCCACGACGGTCATTTATCGGTGAAAGGGGTGAAAGCAGAACTGGCCCAACGTGGTCTGCCCATGAGATTGTGACTAACGGCTAGGGCTCGTCTTTAACCTCTGGCGGTGGGGCTGACGCGGTATCCCGCGAGAGTGGAGGTTCGTCCCCGGAGGGTGGGTACTGGATGTACCAGACCGAGCGGCCCGAAAAAGGTGGCGTAGCCACCGAGCCCTCACACATGTTGGAAACAAGTCAGAACAAGTGATTTCTGCTGTATTATACCAAGGTGAACTCAGCGACGAAATAACAGTGGCCCTCGCTCTGCGATCTCAAGAAAGAGGGCCATGGGGCTCTTGTTGTTGGTGTTGAAAGTATTAAGAGCATCCTCGGTCACGCAGTTATAGCTGTTGAGTTGTTCGGAAGAAAATGACTCTAGCCGAGATGAGCTATCAACGTCGTTCGGTCTGGAGGGTAGCCCAGTGAGAAAACGAAAACTGCGACGAGCAAGGCAAGTGTCGGCAGTTTCGGTATCGGCTATCTTATTGGATAGATCTTTGGCACCAGCGTAAGTGAGGGTTGTCGGGTCGGCTATTGATTGTACCCCGTACAAAATACCATTGAGGGCCACTGATCGCTGCGTGTTGTCGTCGAGGGTCTCAGTGGCGGTGGTGCCTGACAGCGGTCGGAGCCTTCCAATATTATCAAAATCCTCCATCCCGAAATTGGGATTGATAATCCTCTCGTGGCAAGGCGCGCAAGCGCTGATGTTATCCGTATAGAGCGAGTAAAACTCTCGGCTACTCAGGCGACCTCCGGCTGCTTCGGCCGCGGATACTTTGGCTTGTGCTTCAGCCCGTTGCTCATCAATATTGTCACCGGAAATTTCGGAGTTCGGCTGTGGCACCGATTGACACAAGGCTGACTCGCGAACATGGACCCCACGAAAAATTGGAGAAGTCCGCTCGATATGAGCATTCACGGTCATGAATGCTCCACTTGCAATGGGACCACCTCGTCCAACAACCTCGGTTTTCCTAAAGGTGTTGTCAAAGTTTCCGGAGATGCCATAGAAGTTAGCTAGTGTACTGTTAAGAAAGGTATAGTTGCCGTTATAAAACTCTGAAAATGGGATACTTTCATTGAAAAAGACATGAGTGAAATGTTCCGCTACCTCTTGGAGCATCGCCTCCTTCACCTCGTTGGTGAAGGCGTTGTCGTTGCGAACAACATTTCGCAGACCATCCAATTTGAACCACTGGCTAACAAAGTTAGCCAGATGCCGACGACCTCGCTGGCTGGTGATAAGTTGCTGGGCTTGCTTGCGGATTCGGTCTGGGCTCGTCAATGATGAAGCCTGGCGCAAAAGATTGGCATCGGGTGGAGCACCGGTGAGCTGAAAGCTTAGCGCCGAGACGAGTTCGTAAGGACTTAATATGAAGGCATTGGGATCTACATTAGCCAACAGATCAATGGGCGCTGAGGGTTGCTCTACGGCGAAATTGTCGGCTGTGTTATATACTGCGACATCCGTGAAATATAGGTTAGTATCATTACCTGCATTGTACGGGGGCACGCCGGAGTCGTTGGCAAACTCGAGCGAGAGCTGTTGAACACCCGAAAAGCCATTCACCTCGAATGTATAGGCGACCGGACTTTGTGAATTTACGGTTTGGGTGCCGACGATTGTGTCTGCGATACGCAGAGTAAGTTCGGGCCAAATGGCTCCATGATTGGTACCCCTAGCACGAACTTCAATGATAGCCGGATCTGTTAGGGGGGAGGGTAATGTGAGAAAGACTTGCCCGTTTTGCGTCATTTCCCACTCATTGTCGGCCAGGCGACCGCTACTGCCCGGAGGAAAAGCGTTCGCCGCGAATACTTGAGTAGGAGTGTCGGAGATACTTGTTTCGGGGGGGGATGAAGAGGGATCATAGGCGTAGTATCCGCGGCTTCTAGCAGTATCGACACTGACGCCTACCTCCACGCGATATAAGAAAGAAGGTGAGCTGAGGGCCGCTTGCAGGGCAATGAGCAAACCGTTTGCCGGGTTGCGAGCGAAAAGGTCCCTATAAGCTTGTTTTTGGGCTTCTGTGACTCTTCCGCGGAAAGCGGTGAACAGAAACTCGTCGACAAAACGCTGGCTACATTCTGTATTGTTGTTGCAGGTGAAGGGCTTGTCATTGTTGACTGCCCACACCGCGACTTCCGACGCGTTTGTGAGATAGCTTTCGAGTGAAGTGCCGGAAACAGTTCGTCCGGTCATGTCTCGGAACCCACCTAGGTACCCATCGTAGTTTGCCACCCTACTCCCGTAGTTCACCGGAACGTCGAGCAAGGTCTCAAGCGAGTTCTGGTATTCGATGCTGGAGAGGAGCTTGAGGTTCCGAGTGCCGTAGGCTTGACAAATTCCAGGACCTCCCTGTTGTAGAGAGCCCCGGTTGCTGCCCTGGTCGTCTACATCGGGGATGTTTACGCATCCTCCGGCCATAGCGGCTAACATCAAGGAAAAAATAGTTTTGCTCAGGAGATTTTTTGTTGTTGACGCGGGGATAATACTTAGCATACGACGACCACTTTTCCCTGCTATGCAGGTGTGAAACCTATACCGTGGGCCAATAAGGGCACAAAATGACAGCGCGGGTAGGAACAGTCACGAACATCGCTGGCTCTGAGTATTGTTGAATGGCTGACCTGTGGTCTTTTTGTGTGGTGAACCATATTTTGTCACACAAAAATGGCGTTTTATCTGAGCGACACCGACTGTGGCTGTGGGCTACATGATGACAGTCAGCTTTGAACCGCTTGTAGTTCTGCGTTCGTTGCGTATTTGGCTAAGTGCCCGGATCCGAAGGGTGGCCAGGATGTGTCTTTCATTTCCGCAGCCGGAGTTGAAAGACCCGCCCTAGCAGCCGGTCGATTTGGCCATGTGTGTAGCTATCGAGCCAGGCTTTTCGTGAAACGCTCTGACGACGAGGCGAGCGTACCCGGGGTACGTGACCGAGGAGAGACTTTTCGTGGTCAGGACGTTTCACGGAAAGACCGGCCGACAGATGCGTGCAGGGCTAGATCAACCGGCTGCTAGGAGTCCTGTGGTTTGGCCGAGTATGCCAAGCTTCCAAAGGATGCTTACTGGGCCAAACCAAAAGGCTCCTATGATATGCACGGCAAAGACCCGTTGAATTGATTCTGTAAGAATCAACAAGTGGGTCGCGCAGCGGAGCATAGCCGGGCGTAGAAGCAGGAACTTGGTTTCAGCCCAAGGGATTTTTGCTGTATATGCATCGAGTGGGTTGTTGGTGCTCGCTCACTACGGATCAAACCCCCGATATGGCTAAGATTGAATGCGCACCTAGCTCGCTAAAGCCTCGCCGCGCGCTGAGTGGAAGATCACAAAGAAGAGACTCGCCAACGGGCTATAGTCGTAGAAAAGTCCACTGGTTTGTTATGCACAATTGCGTGCGGTGTGGTGGTGAATCTCCACTAAAGCAGTAGCCATCGCATATATTGAGTATATGTATGACTGAAACACCATAGTTTGAGTACATACAGCAAAGCCCACTTGAATTGATTCTGTAAGAATCAACAAGGGGGCGCGCAGCGGGGCATTGCCCCGCGTAGAGACAGGAAAGGAACTTGGGTTCAATCCAAGGGATTTCTGCTGTAGAGCAGGAGCCGCTACGGATACGTCTCAGCGGATTTGGGTATTGGCGAAGCAATGAGCGCGGGGCGCTAACGTGGAATATGGTCTGTGATTCGCCCCTGAATCAGGCAAATATCCGGTGACTTACGGTCCGGTCCGTCATCGGACACCTCTCAGTCAGTTAGCTATGGCAGGCTTAGCTCCGAGTTTGCATAGTTAGTTAATGCGGGTGCTTCGTAATAGTTCCAAGCTGTAGTTAAGACCCGACTTCGTCTGAAAACGACAATCAAAACTTACAGCAAAGACCACTTGGTGATTCTGTAAGAATCACCAAGTGGTCGCGTAGCGGGGCATAGCCTGGCGTAGAAGCATGAACTTGGGTTCAACCCAAGTAACTTCTGCTGCAAAATGGTTACAAAATTGATTTCAGGCTGCTTGTCCGCAAAAAGTTCACTGCTTGGTTGGGCTTTCTTGGATGAAACTTCTTCGCATAACATCGGCTATTAAGATGTTTATACATTGGGAAAGACGATACGAACGTTTATAGTTAAAGGCATGTTCCGGTGGCTTTGGGTCGTGCTTTTGCTGGGGGGTATGTCGGGCAAAGCATGGGCAATTGGGCCCGGGCCCTTATCTACACCTCATTCTGAAATGGATAGCTTCTCGGAGTGTAATAATTGTCATACTGCTGGCGATGGTGTCCCGGATAGTAAATGTTTGTCTTGCCATACTCACCAACCCCTACGTATTCGAATCCAAGCCGGTGTTGGTTTTCATGCTTCGAGCAAAGTGAGGGGGAAGGGGTGTGAGAGCTGTCATCGAGAACATCTTGAGACAAGATCGGGGTCAGGGATCGGGCGCAAAAGCTTGATCGATTGGCGGCCTTTTGGGGGAAGGAAGCAGTTTGACCACGAGCTAACTGGGTGGAAGCTGGAGGGCGAGCATCGCAAACAGAGTTGCACGACATGTCACAGAAAAACCTATCCAAAGACAAAGTCGCCTAGCTACTTGGGACAGAGGCAGGAATGCACAACCTGTCACTTTGGTGTTGTTGATGAAGAGGTGGCCAAGAATGAATCTACGGGAGGTGGTGGAGGTAATCCACACCAATTTGTGGATGTTGCACTGACCGATTGTCGGATTTGTCACAATTTTGATAGTTGGAAAGTAGCGGATATTGGAGCCACTCGGTTCAACCATGATAATACGTCCTATCCTCTGACGGGGCTACACACCAAGGAAGAATGTGTAGGCTGCCATGGGTATCTCAGGGACTTTAGGGTAGAGGAAGACTTTCAGACCTGTGAAGGGTGCCATGAAGATAGTCATCTATCAGTGATTAGTGCAAAGCATGCGTGCTCCAGTTGTCACTCTAGTGAGGTAACTTTTTCTAAAACGATATTTAATCATGGTCAAGTTACTGGGTGGCCCCGTCGAGGGAAGCACCGGCAACTGAAATGTAAATACTGCCACGAGATTGATACTCCTCCCACTGCTCCTAGCAGTAACTGTGTTACGTGCCATAAGGATATTCACAAGGGTCGTTTTAGACCAAAGTCGTGTGAAGTTTGTCATACACCGGATGGTTTTGACCATATCATCTTCGACCATGGACAAACACAATTTGGGCTAACGGCAAGGCACAGTACGATTCGGTGTCAGAGTTGTCATCGGTTTGGCATCGGGCGAGCCTTCGAAAGGCTCAGTAGCACTGCCTGCGCGAGTTGTCATGAGCATAAGAATGCTCACTGTGGGCAGTTCGGGGAAGTCAAGTGTCAGATATGCCATATCCAAGGCGGAGATCTTCATTCTAAGTTTGAGCATTCGCTCACGAGACTGCCGTTGGAGTATGGTCACCAAACGATCGATTGTGAACGGTGTCATCGGCTGGCTAATTTAGGAGACGAAGCTACTTGTCGCAATACTATAAAGTATACCGGTCTCAGTCCTCATTGCAGTGAATGCCACATAGATGTTCATAATAATGACTTGGGGGATAATTGTTCAAAGTGCCATCGTGGCGGAATGCCGTTCAATGAAGTGGTTTTTGATCATGATAGAGATAGTGATTTTCCTCTCCTGGGCTTTCATAATTCAGTTGAGTGTGAATTTTGCCATCCTAAGCGTAAGTTTAGGTTGGGAAGTCTGCGGTGTGTTTCTTGTCATCTCGAGGATGATCCCCACCAACAAGCATTGGGTGATGATTGTGAATCATGCCACGATCCAACTGGGGGGGCGGAGCAGTTTGATCACTCAGTTCAAACGGAGTTCCCACTTGAAGGTACCCATGCCCAAATTGGGTGTGAACGCTGCCATTTTCAAAGCGTAGAGAAGGACAAGTCCGTGGAAAAAGCTCCATCCGGGGCTCAGCCGGTGACGGCAACGAGGGAACCATTGGACCTTCAGTTTCGCCGGGCGGGAAAAGATTGCCGTGTCTGCCATGCGGATCCGCATAAGGTGCGAAAAGAAGGCATCGATTGCGGGCAATGTCATAATTCGGAGGTTTGGAACCATCCGCCCAAGAATGGGTATCACGAAACGGTGGGATTTAGGTTCGCTGGCGCACATACTGTGGTGGGATGTCAACTGTGCCATGAGGGAGCTGGTAGTCTTACGGGGCGAGGAGAGCGTTGTATTGGATGTCATGTGCAGGACGACTTTCATGCCGGTTCTTTGGGGTCGGATTGTGGTCGCTGCCATGAGCAAAGCTACTGGCTCCCATCAACCTTCTCTCATACAGATGTTGGATTTATTCTTCAAGGGGTTCATCGAACCCTCGATTGCCGAAGCTGTCACCAAGCTGGGAATTTCTTCATTGGTAATCAATGTATGACGTGCCATCTAAATGACTATAGAAATGCGGGATTCCATCAGGCAGTAGATGCAAGACAGCAGGGAAATGTTATTCGGGTTGGTGGTGGCTCCTACGATTGTGGGCGTTGTCATACTCAATTTACATTCTCCGGGGCGCTTGTGACACCGCGATGAGATACTATTACATTGTTATAAATTATATTATTATTTGGGCGGCGATGGGACGGCCTGGAATGGTTTATGGGCAGGCAGCGCCCACTCACCGTCCTAGCACTGATTTTTTTCGTTCGAAGGCTAAAGAGATAGATGGACGGACGCCATTGCTAGAGACAGTGCCCGAAGTTTCTAGCAGTCAGGTCACCGCTATGTTTGCCCGAGAATTAAGCGAAAAGCGATCAGCTGACGACCTAGGTGAAGAATTTGCGACGTCTGTTGGTGTACTCGACAAGGAGGCGATTGGTTCGCGCTGGTCAAGTAGACGCCCGCAATCTTCGACAGACGCAAGAGCTCGGGTTCAGGCTGAGACTCCCTCTCGTACTGTTCGCAGAGCCAATGATGTGGTGACGCGGAGAGGGCGCCGATTGGGGAATGCCGGAAACACATTCTCCGCTAGGCTAGCTCTGTCCGGTATGAATGTATCTGTTCTTAATCAGCCTAACTATTCTGCTGGCCAAGATGGCACGGGTGTTTTGGATCCTAGTGACTATTCTCGAGATATTCGACTGCTCCGTGCTCGAGTAACTGGGAGTGTAGAGCGGATTGCCGGTTCATACTTCTTTGCCCACGTAGATGCCGAGTTTCGACCGCGACTCGAAGGTGATGGTCGGTTTGATAGTCAGCGGCTAAACGGTGCAGTTGTAGGCTGGGGACTGATGGATGGGCGAGCGGGCGTGCGGGATGGTCCTAAGATCGGCGTGGCCTTAGGACGCCTGGCAGTGCGTGAGGCGGGTTTTGCTTCGGCTGATGGCTTAGTGTTGAGGGTACGTCCGGTAGCCGGATTTGATCTTGGTTTCTTTGGCGGGGTGACTGGTAATCCGTATGGGGCCAATTGGCGCGAGCGAATTGACGAGTCTTTCAGTACCAACTGGGTGACTGGGGGAGGATTTAGTCGAATTGCCCGTGGCGTGTTCCAGGCATCATTGGCGGGGGTATTCACCGCAGCTACCTCCTCGACCGAGAGTACCTCTAGTGGGGTGGAGCGGGTATATGTTCACGCAGATATTGGTTGGCAACCGCATCCGGTGGTTTCCGTATTCGCAACCGGATATTTTGACCTACTTCCCGGAGGACAACAGCTCCAAAATGGCGATATTGGTATAACATGGGGTCCGGGACTGCTCCGCGTTCGTGCGAGCGTAGGACGATGGAGTACTCTCTTCTATGAGGGCGCGATAGAGGGAGGAGCGGATATAGATCCGCTGGGTAATCGATTTGGTTCGCCTACCGATGGAACGAATGTTGACCGCTCCATTATCAACGAAGCTTCAAAAGCTATAACCCCGTTTGATGCGGCGATTCAGGTGGCAAGCTATTACAATGCTCGACTGTCAGCGGCATATCGGTTCAGCCAGGTGGTGGAGGCATATTTAAGGGTCAATACTATGATTCGCGATACGGGCTCTTCCCGTTCGGCTTTGGCCTTCTTGGACGTACCCGAGGCGGATAGTGATGACGTGGCTCGGTTTTCTCCACTTCGTGTACTCCCAGCAATCGGGCTGTATATACGAGAACCAACCATCCTGGATATTAACGGAGAGCTGGTACTCATCGAGGATGAGCAGTCAGTGACCGATCTCGTGATGCGGTTGGGGTTGGGAAGAGCTTGGGGAGGGTTGTATACCAGCGTGGATGGGCGGTTATTCTTGGGCGAAATTGATGGCTATGATGGAGGTCTGCGATTGGTATACACATTTCCTCTTCAGATCGCTATTGGGACCATACAGATGAGCGCTTCGGTGAGGTACTTCCGAGAGAACGGCCTAGATCTACTAGATTTTGAAGGTGGCGATCGAAACCAAGTTCAAGTACTGAGCACCCAAGAGACCTTGCTCGGATTTGTTGGTTTCGAGTGGCGGCTATAAGCTAATATTACAGCAGAAATCACTTGGGCTGAACCCAGGTTCCTGCTGCTACGCCGGGCTATGCCCCGTTGCGCGACCACTTGTTGATTCTTACAGAATCAATTCAAGTGGTCTTTGCTGTACTACTGGCTAATAAGACCGGCGAATTGTTTTCTGCTTGCACTGCACGCTGGTGGTTGGGGGAGGTGGTGCGCAGTTTGTGGCTTCGGACGAGGTTAGACAGGACCAACTCGAGCCAGATGACTGATAGCCCACTGCGCCGGTTATGCCCAAAGATATACATACGATAATGGAAGAAGCAACTATTGCTCCGTAGGCATTTCGGTAGTGATTACTGCGTGATTTGTGGACAGCAGCCGCACGGAGTGAGCTGCGACCAGCCCGGATAGCGATAATAGCAAGTATGACTTTTGCGATGGTTGTGCCCAGTAGAGATGCTAGCAGGGTGGCGGTGGCGGTGGCGGTGGTGGCCAAGCCCCAACTTCCTAAGATAAGTGGATCAATGTAGAGAAAAATGGCTAGTGTGAGCAAGGCATAACTTGTTGCTCTTCGGGCCAGTCGGCGAGCGGCATCTTCAGGTGGGGTCTGCGGGATAGCCGCCGCATCGTCGTCCGGTTGATCAACTGTTGAGTGCGGAAAAGGTGCAAACCACGCGGCTAGAAGGGATGGAATTCCAGCGAGCATCGCAATGTTAAAATACATCGAAAATCCGAGTTGATCCGCCATGGGGCCACTAATCATTTGGGTGGGCACCAAGATGAGATTCATCAGCGCGGTAGCAAAGGCGTAATGGGTCATGCGAAACCGCCCAGGCGCCAACTGCTGCATCATGTATAACATGTTGCCAACCAATCCGAAACCATACCAAAATTTTTCGAAGCCAACGACTGCGGCAATATGGGTAAAAGATAGAGGGTTTTCTGCTGAAACTATCTGAGCAAGATAAATATAGCTGGCATTGGGCAGATTAATACAGAGGGCGAGTATAAATAGTGTTCGTCGGAGGGTATAACGGGCGATAAATAGACCACCCACGAGGCCACCAATAATGACTGCCATCGTTCCGATCGTGCCGTCTATTGATCCCTTATCTTGAAGACTTAGTTGGAGTGCGCCGTGTTCCAAACACCCCTGCATGAAGAGAGGACCTTCAACAAGAAGTAATCCTTCTGAGCTGCGATAGAATAGAACTAAAGAGATCATCCCCCAGAGATATGGCCGGTCGCAGAAGTCGGTGATACTCTCTTTAAATTTGCCAAAGACTTGAGATGCGGTTTGGTTGTTGGAGGAATGTGAAGACGGGTTGTTGTTGGTTTCGGCTTCGACAGAGGAGACTTTATGTTCTTGAGCGGGGAGTGAGCCGGTCGGAAGAATACCCCAGTGAAGAAGGCCAAACGTGGCATAAAGGACACCAGAGACCGCAAGCATCACGGCCCAGGAAGTCTTCGTATCCATACCAAAGTTGTTCTGCAGATAACCCACACTCCAGACAGCGCCAGAAACCGCGACAATACGGCCGAAGTTCCAAGCCATACTTTGCATTCCGATATATGCGGCCTGAGTTTTTTTGTTGAGTGCCGTGATATATATACCATCTATACATATATCTTGTGTTGCAGATGCAAATGCAACCAACCACAATAGTATAACGATGCCAGTATAGTAATTTTCACTATAGAGAGTCATGGCCATACATCCAAAAAGTATAGCCATGATAAATTGGGCGATGAGTACAAAGAATTTTTTTGTCTTGTATAGGTCTAAAAGCCCAGCCCAAAGAGGCTTTAATGACCAAATGACTCCGATGCTTGCGAGTGATACCGTAATATCCGAATCTTGGTGTCCAAAGTCTTTGAACATGGTTCCGGCTACCCAAATAACCATTGCGAAGGGGATGCCTTCGGCAACGTAGGCGCTGAGTATCCATATAATCGACTTGGCGTCATGACGAGAATGGGAGGAGGAGTTATGCATTGATGGGGCTCCTAGTACGGAAAAATATACATAGGTGATAAGTATAACGATGGGGCATAGAAAAAAATTGTACCAATAAGCTATTGGGCGCGAACTTTTTAGGGTATGTTCGAGCTGAAAAAACGCTCAAAGACTGCATCCTAGTTGAGGAGAAGGTTTACGCCGGTCTGTTTTTCCATGAGTGCGAGTTCATTATTTGGCCCAAAGGTGCGAACCAAAAAGAGCGCAGCGGCACCATAAGCTACAGCGTACTGACCAAAAGTAGAAAACTTTACCTCACATGGCGGCTTGTTGGGATAGCTCCAATTTCTCTGCGTTTCTTGCTGGAAAATGGCCCGAACAGCCTCGTCATTCTCATCAAAAAAGCCACCAAGATACAAGTAGTTGAGATCGAGAATATTGACGATCAGTGATGTGTTTCGCGCTAACTCTCTAGAAAGCTTTAAGAATTTTTTTCTATCGGTCTGGACCGCTGAGACCTCTTCGTCGGGTAGGGAGAACTGACTGGTGCGACCTGGTTTCCATTCGATACTTTTGAACTCTCCTGCGGAACAGTCTTTACCTCGGTGAACGCTACCTTTGATGGAGATGCCCATCCCAACCGCAGTTATCTCTCTGACTGTTGGTTTACGAACGGTGCGCCATGCACCCAATACGAATAGAAAGCTTGTAGGTTCTGCACTGCGTCGAGCAACGCTCTCTGCCCAGCAACAACAGTTCGCGTCATTGTCAATGAGCACTGGCACATCAAAGGCCATGTGGAGCTCTTGCCCAACCGGCTCGGGGGTCATAATGTCAAGAGGGATGGATTGGCGGATCACCTGCTGTTCGGGATCAATGATGCCCCCGAAAGCACAGCCAATCCCCATCAACGGAACGTTGAGGTATTGGGTTTGCTGTTTAGCCCAATCGTATGCCTTGTTTATACCATTGTATACCTTTTTCCCTGAGAAGCGGCCTTTGAAGTCTTTGTTACACAGGATGTCGCCACCGATGTTAACGAGGACCGCTCGGAGTCGATCGGACTGTACGTCTAGGCCCGCGTAACAGCCAAACGATTGGTTTACGGCGAGTCTCACATTTTTACGACCACCGTTAGGGCCGGCGGTCCCACCATCCAGTACCTCTACGATCCCCTGCTCAGTGAGCCCCTTAATAATGTGGGTTAAGGTCGAGCGATTCAGCCCGAGCTGATCAGCAATTTCTGACCGGCTCATCCCCGGACTTAGCCATAGTTGCCGCAACACCCTCGACATGTTGTATTGTGCAGATAATAGAGAATTCATTGCAGTTTTTGACACTCGCTACTGATTCAACGAACTCTTATGTTCGATAATATCATACATTGCCCAAAACATAGCATCCTTTCCAGAGGCTGTAGCCAGGTCCTCGTCTAGGGCCGAACGGGAAGAGCGCCCACATCGTTGAAGACGGGCGGTAGATGGGGCAACTGCCGAATGGAGCTCACCTACCGCGGAATCTTTGTGTTTTTTACCGGGGAGTGGACGAACAGCCAATAAGGGGTTACGATGATCTGAGCGTTTGCCTTACCCTCGGAAGGGTAAAGAGTGCACGTGGTATACTGTGTAGTAAGATTTGTGGTTACTATTTAGCCACTCATTGAAAATAAGCGCAGACTTATATCAGATATGGTTGGTTGAATCAATAAATATTATGGCCGTCCACTGTGGGACAGCTTGTTGTGGTGTCGGACCTGCAGCGGTCAGAAAATGGGTTGTGACCACCAGGAAGGTATTTTGCTTGAAACGTTGAACAAATCGGGAGTCCACGTGACCAGATGATCGATGAGAGGCCGAAACAGTTCGACTGTTTCATTTGGAGACGGAGTGAGGGGCGTAACCCCTTTCAACCCGTTTTTCGCCCGCTGAACGGTTCGGAGGGACTTCAGAGAAATTTTTATTGCTCAGGCTTACACCCTTTGCCGGATGAAAGTTTCATTGAAGATTGACGCAACCAACCTCTGGTATTTCGATTCTGGACTGACCCCATCGGGTTTATGGTTCAAGGAGGAGTGGCTTGTGGCTCTTACTGGATGATGACCCATCGCAGACCCTGGCGTTCGGGTACCGGAGGTTTACTTATTTGTAGCTGACTAAGCGGAGTAAGCCATCCGCTTTCTTCAATGCGAAAGCTCTCTAGACTGCCAGAGTTGTATCCGGCGACCACCAGATACAGGCCATCAGGGCTGATTGCGAACTCTCGGGGACGCGCGGCGGATGTTTGAATATTGCCCATATGACGTAGTGTGTAATTTGCAAGTACCTCGAACATTGCGATGGAGTCGTGGCCACGGTTGGAAACGTAGACAAAACGGTTGTTGGGGGTAACGTGGATATCGGCGACCGTGTTTTGTCGGAGTGAATATCCGGGGGGTAGGGTGCTGATTGTACTTGGCGACACAAGTGTGTGTTCGAGCTTATTGTGATTTAGTTGTACAACTGATACCGAGCTTGTGTTCTCGTTGGATATATAACCATGGTTGCCGTTGTGTATGAAGCTGAGGTGGCGCGGCCAAGCGCCATGACTTGCTCGTAGTTCATGATCGAAGACTAGCTGTCCGGTTGCGTCATCCAGAGCGTAGACGTGGGTTACGAGTCCTCGGCGATGTGGGACGTAGATACGATTTCGGAAAAACACTGCGGCATGAGGTTCAATATCCGTTGCGCGATAGTCTGTAGAGCAAATATCTGTGACGAGGCTGTAAGGTGGTGTTTTTGAGCAGTCGTATACCTGCAGGCGATTGATAGAAAAATAGGCTGCAACGAGCCATTGGTGGTTTCTACCAGCGGTTTCAAGGTAGACCGGTTCATCCATGAGCTCGGTATGGGTAATACCATCGATCGTTAGAGGGCTATTGGACTGGTTGGTGGATAGGGAGAGTATGCTAGCTCGACCTTCTATATTTAGTCCTACATGGAGCTTGTCGTTGGTGGGTATATAGACCATGGCTGAGGGTGAACCGGGCAAGGGAACGCGCAGTGTAGGATGTCTGACAAGCGTTCCATCATGCTCGAGAATACAATGGATTAGCTGCTTTTCACCCTCGACTGCCACCCACAGAGATCGAGCTTTGGGGGCTGTGGCTGGTTGTTGAGTAGCGGTGCTCATCGTCTTGGCCTCACCCTCTTGGTGCGTATCCGATGTTGTGAAGGCCAGCAAGGGTGGCGCTAGTGCATTATCCGGAAGTCGGGGGATAGGTCAGCAAGCATTGGGCTATTAGCAGCCTGTTGATCTAGCCCTGCAGGCATCTATTGGCCGGTCTTTCCGTGAAACGTCCTGACCACAAAAAGTCTCTCCTCGGTCGCGTACCGCCAGGTACGCTCGCCTCGTCGTCAGAACGTTTCACGAAAAGCCTGGCTCGATAGCTACACACTGGGCTAAATCAACAGGCTGCTAGGGGGGGCTATACGCTACGGGGGGCCGACCCGCGAGACACGGCGTCAGCCCCCCAGCCGGAGTGTAAAGACACACCCTAGCGCGTATGACCACACTCGGACAAGGTGGTTTCTCTGTCGGCGAGGTTTGGACGGCGAACGTTCGAGACTTTAGAACATACCCACGTAGAAGCAAGTTCTAGCTGTCGGTTGCTTTGGCTGAGTGATGATAGTTCTCGGAAGGTGTTCTGTGGAACGTCTCCATGGGTACAGCAGGAAATGCCCCACTGCGTGACCCCTTGTTGATTCTAACAGAATCAATTCAAGTGGTTTTTGAGGTATGGGTCCATAGAACCAATGAAAGATGGAAGTGTCGATATATTTCGCTGAAAACTATGGCTAAAGAATGATTGCTGGGCGAGCATCAACAGAATGCTCGGTGATATATACAGCAGAAATCCTTTGGGTAGAACCCAAGTTCCAGTTTCTCCGCGTGGCTATGCCCCGCTGCGCGCCCCTTGTTGATTCTAACAGAATCAATTCAAGTGGTTTTTAATCTATATATATCGAGGATTAGGGTTCGGATAGTTTTATGCTTAAATACGATACCAGGGATGTGATAATTATCGCTAGTAATTTCAATTGTTTGTCTAATGTTTTTATGAATTGTGGCAAAATTTTACAATGTCACAAAACCAGAAATTGAGAAGCCTGCAATCATTGAAGATTTTGTGTTTTAGCAGCCTGTTGATCTAGCCATGTGTGTAGCTGTCGAGCCAGGCTTTTCGTGATACGCTCTGACGATGAGGCGAGCGTACCTGTCGGTACGTGACCGAGGAGAGACTTCTAGCAGGCCATCGGAAAAGTGGGATGGGTGATCCGCGAAGTGTCTTTTCCGTGGAACGCTCCGGATGAAGAGGGCGCATACCGGGCGTATGCAACCGATGAAAGGCGAAGCCGGTCCAGACGTTCCACGGAAAAAAGACCTGCGAAGCGCCTAACTCACTTTTCCGATGGCTTGCTAGTGTTCAGGACGTTTCACGGAAAGACCGGCCGATAGATGCGTGCAGGGCTAGATCAACCGGCTGTTAGGGCTTTTTTGGGCTGGAGATTGACGGATGTCCTGGGTTGTATAGTAGTCTCCGTTTTCTTGAGGTTCACCGGCAGCATGATGGTCACGATGCTTTTCAGTACTCCCCATCGCAGGATAGCAAAGACTCCCAGACCCGGTTTGATACCGGCGAACTTGAGTGGCCTACAGACGTTTTGAGAGCGAATGAAAGTCATTTACTAGTTCTACTTAAGGTGCTTTACAGGGGTAGACGGTTTTGGTGTGGAATTTCAAATGAGATGGTATGGTGTTATTGCTATCGCGCTTGTGACTAGCGGATGCTCAAAAGTCCAGGTGTCTGCTCCGATAGAACAAGGAGTGTCGGGTGAACCCGCAGAAGATGATCGTATTCATCCGAAGAGTTGGCCAGCAGGTAGAGGTACTCGCATACGCAACGACGAGGTCGAAGGCCAAGTCTCGGCATTGATCGCGAAGATGAGTCTCGAAGAGCTAGTTGGTCAGGTGATTCAGGCTAATATTGAGGCTGTGACTCCCGATGAAGCCCGAGAGTATCACCTGGGTTCTATCCTTAATGGGGGGAATACTGCGCCAGGGGGCAATATTAGGAGTGGCCCAGAGCCCTGGCTGGCGCTAGCAGATGCCTATTGGGATGCGAATATGAAGCCCGGAAAAGATCACGTTGGTATTCCGCTCATCTGGGGTACCGATGCAGTACATGGTCACAGTAATATTCTTGGTGCCACCCTTTTTCCTCATAACATAGGTCTTGGTGCGGCAAATGATCCCGAGCTCATGGAGCAAATAGGTCGGGTTACGGCGAAGGAGATCCGGGCCACGGGGATAGAGTGGACCTTTGCCCCCACTATGGCGGTGGCTCGTGATGATCGTTGGGGCCGAACATACGAGTCTTGGTCAGAGGACCCGAAACTTGTGGCAACATACGCCGGAGCATTTGTGCGAGGACTGCAGGGGCGTCTCGAGTCAAAGACCTTCCTTGGGGCGGAGCACACGTTGGCGACGGCTAAACATTTTGTAGGCGATGGAGGGACTGAGCGAGGGATAGACCAAGGGAACAATATCGCGTCAGAGAGAGAACTCCAGACCATTCACGCTGCCGGATACTATCCGGCAATAGACAATGGTGTCCAAGTGATCATGGCATCATTCAACTCTTACCATGGTCTGAAGCTGCATGGCTATCGAGCTCTGCTTACGGATGTGTTGGTTGAGCGAATGGGGTTTGATGGATTTATTGTTGGAGACTGGAACGGACATGCACAGGTAAAAGGGTGCTCACGAGGGAGCTGTGCGATTGCGTTTAATGCCGGACTGGATATGTTTATGGTGCCTGACGACTGGAAAGAGCTCCACGGTACTCTGCTCCGCCAAGTCAAGAATGGCACTATTGCTCGAGCCCGTCTTGAAGAGGCTGTTTCGAGGATTCTGCGTGTAAAGTATCGACTGGGTATGTTTTCCGCAAAACGCCCATCTCTTCGGCCGGGAGCGGGAGATTGGTCGATATTGGCTGACCCCGCTCACAAGGCTTTGGCTCGGCGAGCGGTCAGGTCATCGTTGGTGTTGCTTAAGAATAATAAGAAAGTCCTTCCTATCAACCCGAGTAATACGGTGTTGGTTGCGGGCAACTTTGCGGACGATATAGGCAAGCTTTGTGGGGGATGGACGCTCTCATGGCAGGGTACAGGTAATACCAACGAACATTTTCCGCACGGTCAGTCGGTATATGCGGGGATAAAGGATGCGGTGGAGGGGGCCGGTGGAAAGGTCTTGTTGAGTACGGAGGGGGAGTATGAGGAGCGACCCGATGTTGCGGTGGTCGTTTTTGGTGAAGAACCCTATGCTGAATACCAAGGAGATCGCGAGCATGTGGACTACGAACCAGGCGGTCCGGGTCGTCTACTGCGAAAGCTACAGGCGGAGGGTATTCGCACAGTGGCTGTGTTTGTTTCTGGCCGCCCAATGTGGGTTAATCCGGAGATAAATGCGTCGGATGCGTTTGTAGCAGCTTGGTTGCCCGGTGATCAGGGGGCGGGTATAGCGGATGTACTTATTGCCAATGCTGATGGGAGCAAGCGCAATGATTTTAAGGGCAAGCTGTCTTTCTCTTGGCCTTCGGAGGCATCCGGCGAGCCGGTTAATATTGGCGACAGTGACTATGCTCCGCAATTCGCTCTGGGATATGGTCTGACTTATACCAGCACCTTGACGGTGAACTCTCTACCCGAAATTGGTGGGGCGAAGATCGCTGAGAATGTTTCCAACCGGACATTTATGAACGCGAGAGCGGGAGTCAGTGACTGGACCGTTGTTCTTGTGGATCAGCGCGGCAAAGTACCAATGACCAGTTCGAGTCATGTTGCAAGTCCAGCCGGGACGGTGAGTGGTCGGGCCACGGATGACCAGATTCAAGAGGATGTTCGCACTTTCGTTTGGAAAGGGCGGGGAAGCTTAGGTATTGAGGGAAAGTCGATTGATCTCCGAAAAGCCTTTGCAAAACATGCCCGTATAAGCTTTCGCTATCGAGTTCGTGGCACGGATGTTGGGTATTCTGAGCTTCAGATGCGGTGTTCCGGGGTCCCCTGCGGTGGCAGTCTCGATGTGACTCCGGTGTGGAAGCGAGCAAAGAATCAGGGTTGGCGGGAAATGGCGGTTCCGTTGCGTTGCCTCATTGAGGAGAGGTATTCGGCAGGGATGGTCACCCAGCCTCTGCGAGTCATAGCAGAGGGGCCATTAGAGCTTGACCTAGCCTGGGTTAGACTCGTCCCCGGGTCACCATCGCCTGAAGGGCAAGACCAGTCGGCCTGTGTATTGCGCTAAGGTCTCTTATGTCCCTATTTTGTGCCACGGAGCCTTTATGGCACAAGCCTAAGTCATGCGATGACTCAATGGCGATAAGTTGAATCTTAGAGTGTGTCATGACCTCGGTGTGGAGATATAGCTAAGTGCTTGATGTGAATGCATGTTTGGACTCGGAGGGAGGCTGGTGATACCGCAAAGATCCCTTGTTGATTCTGTAATAATCACCAAGGGGTCGCGCAGCGGGGCATAGCCTGGCGTAGAAGCAGGAACTTGGGTTCAACCCAAGTGATTTCTGCTGTAGCTAGCTAACCGAGAGTCGACAATAAGAGGATGGCCGCAGGTCACCGGTATTTAGTTTCGTAAAGAACGAGTGATAGACCGTGCCGAAGTTTAAAGACACGCCCTAGTTCGGGGGCCTCGTGTTTGGTTGTGAGGTATGAAAAAGCATTTATCAAGTGACCGGCTAGTCCGGTTAAGCTGGAAAGAGCGAGTGGGCTATGGCCTTGGCGATGCCGGCTTTAATTTCTATTGGGCTATTATTGGCTCATACCTAGTATTTTTCTATACGGATATATTTGGCATACCAGCGGCGACGGCGGCGATCATGGTGACTGCGACCAAGATTGTTGATGCGATCACCGACCCGTTGATGGGAGCGATCGCTGATCGTACCTCTACGCGCTTTGGTCGGTTTAGGCCGTACCTCCTATTCGGAGCTCTGCCGATGATGGTTGCTGGGATTTTGGCCATGACCACGCCTGATCTTGGGCTCTCGAATAAGATAGTATGGGCGTACTGCTCTTACGGTCTTATGATGCTTACATATACCGTGCTAAATACACCGTACAATGCACTGTCTGGAGTTATGACCAGCGAAGGTCGGGAGCGAAGCTTGCTCAACAGTGTCCGGTTTTTCTTCGCCTATCTTAGCTCAATCGTTGTGGGTGCCGCGACTCCGGGGCTTGCAAAGTACTTTGGGGGCGGTGACAGGTATAGTGCGTATGGGTGGCAGATGACTATGACCCTATACGCGAGTGTGGCGTCCGTTCTCTTTGTTATCACTTTTATCTCCACGAGGGAGAGGGTTGTGCCAGCAAGTAACAAGGCAGGTTCTAATCCACTAGAAGATTTTCTAAATCTGGTTCGCTGCAAACCATGGTTGGTACTCTTTTTGGTATCTATGGTGTTTATGACGACGATGACCCTTCGGGGTACCTCAGCGCCATATTATCTCAGATACTTTGTACAGCGACCCGATCTTCTTGGCGCTTATATTGGGATACAGTTTGTTGGGCTGATGCTTGGGGCGTTGTTGTGTGGAGTACTGACTCGCTTCATGGAAAAAAAGCGACTGTTGATCATTGCTTTGGTTATGGTCGGTGTTTTAAGTACCCTTTTAGGGGTGATACCGCGACCATCGTCATCTGGTGTCGTTATAGTTGGGGAGACTCATGAAGGCGTAGCTCGAGCATCGAGTCTATTAGAGGAAAAGATTCAGCCAGGTGCCTCCTACAGATGGTTTCAGCATATGCCTGTCTTTTGGATCATCGAGAAACGGGTTCAGTTAGAAGCGACCGGTGATGAGTTATCGCTAGTGGATCATGTGGGACAAAAACTGAGTGTTAAACTGGTTGATAATCAAGAAAAGGTGCTAGCCGACAGTGCTCACTTACCTTTGAACATTCTATTCATTTTCCTGCTGAACTTTGCGATCAGTGTGGCGCTTGGACTCAAGTCGCCAATCACATGGTCTATGTACGCTGATGTGGCGGATTATAATGAATGGCGGACAGGGCACCGGGCTACAGGCATGACTTTCTCGGCTACGACTTTTTCTCAAAAGCTTGGGAGTGCTGGTGGTTCAGCAATGTTGCTGGCTATTCTTGCTCAGCTGGGATATCAAGCGGGACAACTTCAGCAAGATTCATCGCTGTCTGGCATTGTGTATATTCAGAGCATTGTGCCGGGTATCTTTGCGTGCCTGACCGCAGCTGTGTTGTGCTTTTACCACCTAGATCGCAAGGTAGTAGAGAATATTCAGAACGAGTTGCGCAAACGGCATAGCAGTACGTAGCGTTCACTTGCCTTCGCAATGCTTCAGCCACCGGTTGGTAGGATCGAGCAACCTAGGATATCGAGCGATATCTTCCTGGAGTGCTTTGGTTGTCCTTGCCTACATTGGTTGCACACGGCGAGTATGCGTTCTCTTCACTGAAAAGCCACACTGCAAGCCTGGCTGGAACTTATGGCCATTAGTTCCAGAGTTGACAGGCTACTAGCAGCCGGTTGATCTAGCCCTGCACGCATCCATCGGCCGGTCTTTTCGTGAAACGTCCTGACCCCGAAAAGTCTCTCCTCGGTCGCGTACCGCCAGGTACGCTCGCCTCGTCGTCAGAGCGTATCACGAAAAGCCGGGCTCGATAGCTACACACTGGGCTAAATCAACCGGCTGCTAGGGTGAGTCTTTCCACCGCGCGGTGGAGATGACGCCGCATCCCGCGTTTGTGAGGGTTCGTCCCGAAGGGAGAGTACTGGATGTACCCGGCCGTGGGGCCCGAAAAAGCGGCGAAGCCACCAGCCCATCACAAATGTCGGAAACAAGTCAGAACGTGGTCCGAAGTGCAAAGACACGCCCTATAGTGCACGCCAGCGGCGGTCGTGTCATCCGTGATGCTTTGATCTCATTTCCTACCCACGTGTCGTTGGTTGCAGACAGCTCGGAGTACTGAAGCTGAGCCTCCACAAATGCATCGAGTGTTTGCTCGTTGTCGAGTAGCCAGCTAGAACAGAGGGTAGCTGCAGGAGCTTGGTTCAAGCCAACTGATTTCTGCTGTATGCACAAAGTGCCCCTGCGAAGAGCCGTTCTAGGAAAAGCGAGGACGTGTTTTTAATGTCGAGCGTAGAACTATTACGAAGTACCGGTTTTGCCGGAGTTTTCAGAATGTTCGGACTCAGAAGGAGGCTCGCTATAGCAAGCTAATGGAGAGGCCTGGGAGCACAGGGGAGACGGTAGTCGCGGGACATTTGCAACGAGGGGCGAGTTATGGACCAGGTTCGACCTGAGGATACGCCTTAGCCCGAACTATGGTCACTAAGATCAGGTAAAGGGCACTGTTTGTGGTCGGTAGTGATTGAAGTCCACCTAACAATTAGTTAGTAATTGAGCTTAGCAAAACGGGATGCTACTTGGCGGTTGTTTTGATGGTAGGAAGTTTAATGCGAGAGAATACAGATAGCCTCATTAGCAAAGATGACAATACCGGAGAGGTGATACTTAGCAGCCCTACGGCGATGCCACGTGCCTCAGCATTTTTATGGAACCCAAAGATGATGATTCAGGTGAATTGTCGCGGCTATGCGGTGGCCCAGCACATGCAGCCAGAGCCGGCGAAGTATGCGTATGCTCCAAATATTGAGGGCAAAACGTTCATGCAGCCAGAGCAGCCCTATTATGCTCATCATCCGGGTCGTTTTTTTTATGTCAAGGACGAGGAAACGAATGAGATCTTATCCGTACCGTATGAGCCTTGTCGGTATCCGGTGAGTAGTTTTAAGTTCTGTGTTTCCCCGGCGGCGATCGAGTGGAAAGTCCAGTGCTGGGGGCTCTACATACATTTGAGGCTGGTTTTGGCATCGGATCAACCCATTGAAGTCTGGGAACTGAGAATTAAGAATATTGGTCAAAAAGAGAAAAAAATATCTATATATACATATTTCCCTATTGGTTATATGTCATGGATGAATCAATCGGGGAGATTTGATGAAAAGCTCAATTCTATTGTTGCTTCATGTATCTCCCCGTATCAAAAACGTAGTGACTATTATATTCATCGGGAGTTTAAAGATTTGACCTATTTTTTGGCGGATAAGGTTCCTGATGCCTTTGATGTTCGTCAGGAGTCTTTTGAAGGGGAGGGTGGGCTACATAATCCGAGTGGGACAAGACAAAAGCTTCTCAGCAATAGTCATGCAATGTATGAGACTCCGGCTGCGGTTTTACAATATCGAAGTTCACTATTTTCGACAGAAGAACATATATATCGGTTTCTATTTGGCCCCGCTAAGGATACTAATGAAATAGCCTCGATCCGAGAAACGTACTTTGATCGAGTTGATGGATACCAGCGTTCGGAGGAAATGTATTCTCAGTATATATCGGGAGGAGATGGAGCGCTCCGCATAAGTACACCAGATAAAGATTTGGATCACTTTGTGAATCATTGGCTGGGAAGGCAAATTTTTTATCATGGAGATGTTCATCGCCTAACTACGGATCCACAGACAAGAAACTATCTTCAAGATACTATGGGGATGAGTTATGTGGATCCGACGGCAGCGAGGGAGGCATTCTTATACGCACTCAGCCAACAGAAGGACTCTGGAGCTATGCCCGAAGGTATTCTGTTGGAAAAAGAGGCTGAGCTAAAGTACATCAATCGAATACCTCATATGGACCACTGTGTTTGGCTCGTGGTCTGTTTAGAAGTCTATCTAGAAGAAACCAACGACTACGCTCTGCTTGACGAGGTTGTGGTATTTGATGGCGGAAAGAGTGAGGCAACTGTTGCGGAGCATGTCCATCGGGCGATGCAATGGTTACTTAGCAATCGTGATCATCGGGGTCTGAGCTATATTGCAGAGGGTGATTGGTGCGATCCTATGAATATGGTAGGGTATCGGGGGAAAGGCGTTTCAGGTTGGCTGTCGTTTGCTACGGCGTATGCGCTTAAGATATGGGCAAAAATATGCGAAAGCCATGGGGATGCGGAAACTAGTGCGGTCTTTGGGCGTGAAGCAGGTGAGTGTATTGAGGCTGCGAATCGGCATTTGTGGGATGGGGATTGGTATGCTCGAGGAATCACTGACGATGACATTCGATTTGGTACGAAGCAGGATGTCGAAGGTAAGATCTTTCTAAATCCTCAAGCTTGGGCAATGCTTGCTGGGGCCGCCAGTGATGAGCAGTGTGAACGCTTGATAAACTCCGTGGAAAAGTATTTAGAAAGTCCATATGGGGTAGCTCTATTAGCACCGGCGTTTACGAAAATGCGGGAGGATATTGGTCGGATTACACAGAAATATCCTGGCTCGGCAGAGAATGGATCGGTATATAACCATGCGGCGGCGTTTTATATCTATGCGCTCTATGGACGAGGTGATTCGCAGCGGGCGTTTACTATTTTGCGTCAGATGTTACCTGGACCCAAGGAAGCGGACTATATTCAACGAGGACAACTACCTGTATTTATTCCTAACTATTACCGGGGATATTATAAGGAACAGCCTCGAACGGCAGGGCGTTCTAGTCAACTATGTAATACGGGTACCGTCCATTGGGCGTTTCGGTGCTTGGTAAACGGCCTTCTAGGTATGCGTGGTACGAGGGAGGGACTGAACGTGGAGCCACATTTTCCGGCTGACTGGGATGAAGTTCGCGTGGAGCGACGTTTTCGGGGCGCCAATTTTTCTGTATACTTTCAGCGAGTCGACAACCGGGAAAAGGTAGGGATAACCGTGAACGGGCAGCCGCAACAAGGCAACTGTGTTTCGGACATTCTGGAAGGAGAGCACTACATGGTGGAGGTAAAATTTTTATGACGGAACCGGTATTGGTATTGGTGATGGGGGTCTCGGCGAGTGGAAAGTCGACCATTGGGTCAGCACTAGCTAAGAAGTACGGGTGGATCTTCCTGGAGGGCGACGACTTTCATTCCGAGGCCGCTAAGGCGCGTATGAAAAGTGGGCAGCCGCTGGATGACAGCATGCGCGCGCCATGGATTCAACGGATGGTTGACCGGGTACAACTCCTCTATCAGGAAGGGCGAAGTGCTGTGTTGGCCTATTCAGGACTCCGTCGTGCACATCGTGATCAATTCCGAGCTTCGCTCTATAAGAAGCAGGTGTGTTGTTTACTCTCGGTAGACAAACAGATTCTTGCAGACCGCATGGTTCAACGGAAGGAGCACTTTATGCCGTCGTCCCTCTTAGATAGTCAATTTGCAGCGTTGGAGTGGCCATCTGGTGAGCCAGATGTCCATATTATCTCCGCTGGAGAAGAAGACTCTACGGTACAGGCTATAGGTCATCTGATTGATTCGACCCGTTGGATCCATTCCATCTGAAGTTTCACAGAAAGTACAGCGAAGGTCAGTTGGATCAAGCGACCACAATTACTAAAAGTCTTCAACTGACCGTGCTGAGGCCTGGCCGGGCGTAGCCGCCGAAGTTTGGGCTCAGTTCCAGCGTTACCAGTGCGGTGCGACAGTGTTCATGTAGATCTTATCTTGCCTGCTTCAGGCTCTCCCGCAGTGGTTGTTGGATGGAATCTAATCTCTGCGTGAATAGCTCTGTTGATGTTGAGCCTGCAGGCCGAAATCAATATGGAATATGTTATACTCAGGGCCCCTCGGTCCTGTACCTCCCGTATCCTCCCTCGGGGGCTGATCGTTCATAAATGCAGAATACGGCGTCATCTCCGCAGCCGGAGTTTGAAGACACGGTCTAGCAATAGCTGTCGGACCGTGAGGTCCGCGATATAGCAAACGTCAGTCGAATGGACTTCAACTGATTACCTAATGTCGTGGTATTGAGAGCTGAAGAGATGTAGCTCGGGCTCAAGCAAAAGCGGTTTCTGCGATGAGAGGTAGCAGCGCAAGTCATTATAATTCAGCTGAGCCCGCCACGAGTCTTAGCTCGTGCCTGCGGCTAAAGATCTGCCCTAGCTAGGCTAGGGCAGCGGATGAAGAGAGCTTGGATAAAAAGGGGTCAGAAGGTACCGTTTACGGTGGAGGTGGTACCATTTGCGGTGTAGGTTAGGGTGTAAGTGTCCCCCGTAGTTGGGTGAGCGGTTCCGTTACCCGAGCTTTGAGCGGATACCAGCAGCTTAGTGCCAGCTGGGAGGGTTGCTCCACTATCCATAACATAACGATAGTTGATGCTATCACCACTGGCAGAGTGACTCTGGGTGATTCGACCACCAGCCGTATTGTACTGGCCAGAATAGCTCAAACCACTGGTTGCTCTGAGGCTTATGGTTACCGTCAGCTGGCTGATTACTTGGCTGCTTTCAACGCTCAGTTGGTGTTCAGTGTACCAGGGGCTGTTACTCGGCACATCAGCAGTTACGTCTATCTCTGGATCACCTAATGATACTACCTGGAGAAAAGCACTTACAATATTAGATTGGGATTGAACAAAGATTCGATTATTGGTTGCGTGCGATGCCGGTTCAATATCGCCTGATGCGGTCGACAGCCCGACGCTGACGGGCCCCTCGCCAAAGGCTTCAATGGCTCGTGCTAAGGCAAGTGGCCAAGTTGCAGGTGCAGTGTTACTACCGTTGATTACCAATGGCATGAGTGGCCAGTACGCATCTTCTCCACTTGCGGAAACAGTTCGAACCGATACCTGGTCACCAGCACTGAGCGTACGAGGGGCCATAGTTAGGGCTCCGACGTCAAGCCATCTAGATGGTTGAGGCTGAGGCATTGGTTGAGGCTGAGGCATTGGCTGAGGCTGAGGCATTGGCTGAGGCTGAGGTTGAGGTTGAGGGCCACCACCAAATACAACATCAATACATCCATGGAATCGCTCGAACGTATAGTAGTTGCGTCCCCATTCGGCATAGATGACATGGCGCCCGCTGCGTGCAGGTACATTACACGTTGTAGTAAACGTGATGTTCCCTTTGTTTGATGTTACGTTAGGATTAGCGGATGGCTGGGTATCGCTGTAGGTGAGCCTACAAAATGGTTCGCTCTCAAAGTCCGAAAAGCTGAGAGGCTTGCCCACCTGGAAGCTAAAATTGGGTTTTGTTATGTAGTATACGAATTCCTCGGTATCGTCGAAGTGTGGCCCCCACTCTATATTCCAAGTGAAATTTCGCCGCCCGGCACTCATAGGAGTGGTTGGCCAGTCTACCGGCTGGTCCCATACGGTTGCGTTACCATTCCAGGTTTCTGAATTGTAACCACAAACATGAGTCCGAGGCCCGTCTACCCGTCGGCCTCGGGTGTGGGTGAGAACGCTCATGAAGTTGTAGCCATCGTTAGAAGCTAGACCGGGACTATTGAATGCTTCATGACAAGCTGAACCTGGTGTGGCCTGGTCGGGCTTAGTTGCTGCTCCGCAGAACCAGTTGCGGGAGGGAGGATCTTGGACAAGTCCATGGCTTCTTGCCTGGCTTGGTATTGTCAGCAACATACTGATCGTAGCTAGTCGTATGGGTAGACATTTCAGCATTGTTCGTTCTCCTTTGTATACATTTATAGTTGAGCAGTAGGAAGATGTGGCTAGGTTCCTATGACCCCGTATGAGTTAAAACCGGCGACAAGGCTAAAGCCTTGTCGCCTCATATGTAAAATATAGCTAAAAAATAATATTTGCCGGCTTTATCAGCAATTACGGTAATTGCTGGTGAGGCATCTAGTAGGTCGGCTCCACACTGCTGGTTTGAGCAAAGCGCCTCGGGAGAGATTACGAAACTTATATGGCCGTACTTTGCCCAAGGAACTGTGAACCAACAACAGAGGCAGAATGACTGATTTAAACAATCAACGCAAGATGTATATCTTGATTTTATAGATTTTTGGATTCAGCCATTATTTTGCCTATATATAAGTCAGTTGTTTTATTGCTTGAATGTTTGCTGTTGCTTACACCATGAAGCTAAAGAGCGAGCATATGTAGATACAGCCGAAATCCCTTGGGTAGAACCCAAGTTCCAGTTTCTCCGCGTGGCTATGCCCCGCTGCGCGCCCCCTTGTTGATTCTTACAGAATCAATTCAAGTGGTCTTTGCTGTAATGCCAGTGTATTACTCAGGCCTTATGTTCGCTTGGGTGTGTCTTTACACTCCGGCCCGCGTTCTGACTTGTTTCCTGCGTTTGTGAGAGGTCTGTGGCTTTGCCACCCTTTTGGGCTCCTCGTCCCGGTACATCCAGTACCTTCTCTCCGGGGCTGACCTCTCACAAACGTGGGCTACGCGGTGTCATCTCCGCAGCTGGAGTGTAAAGACACCCTAGTGAACCATAAAGAATGTAAAGTTTGTTGGCTAAGTTGGATAGACGCAATGCGGCATTTTACTCTGACGGTGAATGAGTTTCGTTTGTATCTTAGGGTTGCTGCGGAAGATTCATGCTTTGCTTCGTCAATCCGAAATGATGGGGCTTTACAGCAGAAATCACTTGGGTTGAATCCAAGTTCCTGCTTTCACGCGGGGCTAAGCCTCGCTGCGCGACCACTTATTGATTCTTACAGAATCAATAAGTGGTCTTTGCTGTGTATACTGAGCGTTATGGCCAATGAGGGGCGTAGGCTGTACGGATATTTTGCGCAGACAACAACGTTTTCTCTGACAGCAGTTGAGGCTAGAGGTTCTCGATAGCCGTACCATTTTGGAGGGAAGCAAGTCGCAGCCTAGCTTAACAGCCTGTTGATCTAGCCCTGCACGCATCTGTCGGCCGGTCTTTCCGTGAACGTCCTGACCACGAAAAGTCTCTCCTCGGTCAGGTACCGCCGGGTACGCTCGCCTCGTCGTCAGAGCGTTTCACGAAAAGCCTGGCTCTACAGCTAGACACATGGCCAGATCAACAGGCTGTTAATGAACCCTGGAAAGGGAGACCATAGGTCAATCAACGTGCCGTTGGGCTATTTAGGAACCAGCGATAGACCTTGCTGCGTTTAGCATCAGCCCCTAACGAACTCTGCTGGGTCTTAGGCACATAGTGATAGTTGGTTCGGTTGCGGAAACAGCATGGGTACTTCGCGTCGAGTAGTCATGGAGGATAGCACTGAGTGGCATGTTTTGCGCGACGCTGAAGAGTGAGTGGACAGAGAAGTTCAAACGGATTAGGTCACCTCGCTTATCAGTCTGTTAGAGGTTGCGCAATAGGACTATGCCAATATCGAGGAGAG
The DNA here is from genome assembly GCA_019634385.1 of Myxococcales bacterium. GTDB lineage: Bacteria > Myxococcota > Kuafuiibacteriia > Kuafuiibacteriales > Kuafuiibacteriaceae > JAHQVK01. Next base: position 49,337 of record JAHQVK010000148.1, read on the forward strand.
CCTATGGTCTGGGTATTGAGACCATTTGCTGAATAAAAAAAAGAGCGTTTGTATTCAATCGGGTCGTTTTTACAGCAACGGCAAACTTCGGAGATCTTCTTGAAGTGGCCGCGCTTGAAAAGCGATCAAATTATAGTGTTGATCCTGTTGAGTATGACGTCTATTACGAGGCAGAATGTGGAGTGATTCTAGATAGTTTGATGATTTATGAAGTCACTCTTCAACTAAGGGCTGGGGTCGGAGGCTTTTCAAATTAGTTTGATAGCGATTATAATACCGCTGCTCCGCAACAAAAATTGTATAACAAAGGTCAGTTGGTGAGCTCCTTCATGGTCAGAAGTATCCAACTGAGCGGGCAGCGGAGCCAAGTCGAGCAAAGCCGTAGAAGCTTGGATTTGGGTCTAGCGATATCCGCTGTACCCTCGACCGGGACCAGGCTGAGTGATAAGGATAGAGACCGCACATGTATACTATTTTCCGCACTGCAAAATAGATGGGAGCCGGAGGCTTGGCTTGTAGTACTTACGATTCAAAGCGATCCTTACCCGACCTGGATGAGGGGTGACGGAGTATTGGTAGGGAGCTTTACAAGGAACATGGTAACGACCAGTTCAATAGTAAATGAGAATGACTCTCATTGGGAGAGGAATTGAGGATCGAAGAGTGTGTAGAGGTCCTCGAGCTTCTCGTTTGATAGTCTAGATTGCGGGAATCAAGGGGGTCGCACGCTGCTTTTAGCAGCAGCCGATTGAGCTGAGCTGAGGCTTTTGCTCGGAGCTTGGTGGTGCCGAGAGGTTCTGGAACCAGAGTAAGTCAATTCCGCGGGTTTATTCGGTAAGCTCATGGGACTGGTCTGATCGCGGCGTGGTGTTTGGTGATGTTGTGACCAAGGTTGGCTTCTTATGGCCGCATAGGTGTGGGGGCGCGTTGTTCAGTGGGGGGAAATACCAGGTAGATCGAGTTTGCCATTAGACCAAGATCTCGAGTGGGCACAAGTGATGGCGGCCTGATAGGAGTGGCCCCCATGATCGTTCCATCCATCGACCTAATGGGCGGGCACGCAGTGCAGCTGGAGCGGGGTCGCGATTTGAAAATTGATGCTGGCCCCCCGGAGCCCATCGCGGAGCGCTTTGGTCGAGTAGGCGAGATTGCGGTGATCGATCTCGATGCGGCTTTTGGGAAAGGCGATAATCGAGAGCTTATTACATCGTTATGCAGGAAACATGCTTGTCGTGTGGGCGGGGGGATCCGCTCCGTGGAGGCCGCACTTGAGCTGCTGGATGCAGGTGCTGAGAAAGTTATTCTAGGGACGGCCGCGACGCCAGAGATTCTATCGCAATTGCCAATGTCCCGCACTATGGCTGCGTTAGACGCGGTCCATGACGAAGTGGTTGTGGACGGATGGCGCACGAAGACTGGAGCCTCGGTTGTGGATCGGATGCAGGCTCTTGCTCCTTATGTTTGCGGCTTCCTGGTTACCTTTGTTGAGGTTGAAGGAACAATGGCTGGGCTCAATCTTGAGCGGGCGAAGCAGTTAAAGGCCGCGGCGGGAGAACGCACCTTGACGGTGGCGGGGGGAATTGCCACCCCGGATGAAGTGGCCCAACTGGATGCGCTAGGAATCGACGCGCAAATTGGCATGGCACTTTACACTGGGACTTTTGATCTCGCAGATGCCTTGTGGGCGTGCTTGGGGAGCGAAAGAGAGGACGGCTTGGTGCCCACATTGGTAGTGGATGAGCACGAGCGCTCCCTCGGAATGTGTTGGTCCGCTAAGGAAAGCCTCAAAATTGCTCTTGATGAAGGCAAAGGTGTCTACTGGTCCCGCCGTCGAGGTCTGTGGCGCAAAGGAGAGCGTTCCGGAAATACTCAGAAGCTCCTAGGCGTAGACATGGACTGTGACCGGGATGTGCTTCGGTTTACGGTTGAACAGACCGGACCTGGATTTTGTCACTTACTGACCGAATCGTGTTTCGGGTCGTTGAAAGGGCTCGGGACGCTTGCTCATCGAGTAGCTGACCCAGTCACCCGAGCTGTTCCTGGTTCGTACACTAGCCGCTTGTTCGAGGAACCAGATCTGCTTGCCGCCAAGATTCGTGAGGAGGCTGATGAGTTGGTTGCAGCTGATACCCGGGATGAGGTGATTCATGAAGCGGCGGATGTCCTTTACTTTACCCTGGTACGGGCTGCCACTTATGGGGTTGTTCTTTCAGACATTGAAGCAGAACTGTACCGCCGTTCAAAGAGGGTTCGTAGGCGAAAAGGTGATGCGAAGCCTCCTCAACATGGACGATCTCAGGGATAACGTGGAATTGATCTATGTGCATCGATGTCTTTTTTCATTCGTGGGCTTCATGATGAACCATACACCTGCATGCATGTGGGTAGCTTCTTGACCAACAGCCTCAACTGTCCCACCTAAGTAACCTGTACAGAGCTTTCTGTGTTGCTGGAACATAGATAGATTTATTAGTAATCTCCGGCAGAATCGTGTTTCCTCTCAGGAGAGAGCCGCCGGGATTCTATCCCATCATGAGATACTTTGGAGGTTATGTAGGTGGTGGAAGATCGCGGTAATGGGGTGGAGTCGGGAGTTACTCTGACGATTCCGAAGGAATTATTTGCTGGACGATATCGAATTGTTCGTCGGCTGGCGAACGGCGGTATGGGGACGGTCTACCTAGCAGAACAAACACCACTGGGTAGACCGGTGGCGATAAAGATCATGTTGCCCGTTCTCCCACAGGAGAGAGAAAGGTCGGAGGAGTTCCGTCAGCGTTTTCTTCTGGAAGCATCAACCAGTGCGAATCTTAGCCACCCCAATATCGTCACCGTGTATGACTATGGAGAAACATCAGAAGGGGCGTTATTTCTTGTCATGGAGTATCTGCAGGGGCGGACGCTGAACTCTGTTCTCCTGGCGGATAGACGAATCTCACCGGTACGTAGTTGTCTCATTTTATCTCAGGTATGTCGGGCTCTAAGGGTTGCACATCGAGCTCGCTTTATGCACAGAGACCTCAAACCTAGTAATGTCATGCTCCTCGATACGAGTGAAGAAACCGATTTTGTAAAGGTGATTGATTTTGGTTTGGCAAAAAATTTTTCGGAAGGACCACAGAAGCGGTTAGAGCTCACCCAACGAGGAGGATGGATGGGCTCTCCGCTATTTATGGCTCCGGAACAATTCCGAAATCAAGAAGATGGTCCGCAGGTAGATATATATGCTCTTGGAATTGTTCTATATCGCTGTGTCTTTGGCATAGTACCTTTCCGAGGAGATTCGCAGTTTGAGATTATGGCCGGACATACCCATCACCCAATATCATGGCCAAGTGAGGCTTCTAGCTATCCAGAAATCTGTCTGATTATTGATCGGTGTCTTCAGAAGCAACCTGCTGGTCGTTACGGTAGTGTTGACGAACTTTTAGATGATTTGCAGTCGGCGCTCGGTATTTTGTCCGTTCGGCGGGAACGATCGAATGGCTCGTTCGATCGAGGCGGACCCCTCCACTCCGGGGAACAAGATATGTTTTCGGGATCTATTGGGGCCACTGATCCCCAAGTGGTTTCAACCACAAAGCATATACGTCCAACGATGATGGGTGAACACATTGTTTCGTCGGGAGTGAAGATGGCCTCCACTCATCTCCTGAAGAGTTTAGGGGGATTTTCTGAGCCAACAAGTTCCGTATCCTTCATAGAAGTGCCAACACATCGAGTATTGTTGGCGTGGTGGATTGCCGTTGTTTTGTTGGGAGGCTTGTTGGGATTCCTGATTATGAATCTTATACGAGGTTGGTTGTAATTGTGATGACTCCTAGGTTCAGAATCTTTGCTGTACTTGTTGCAAAAACACTTGTGATCATTGAGTTGTTTTCATTGTTCACCGTGGGTGTCTTGCTCTGGGGTGAAAGTCAGCTACAAGCATTGGCCTCCACCGAGAGAAAAGATAGCCGGGTCCTACCATCCGGATCGGGAGAGGAGAGCGGGGGGCTGCTGATTGTACACTCCAGAATACCATCGACGGTTCATCTGTCTCGAAAGCAAGACGTGTTGGTCTCGAGGTCAGAAAAAGGAAAAGGAGCGGCCCCTGCAGCTGGTGCTCCCTTACCGAGTGGGCAGTTTCAGGCAGGTGATGAGAGACGTCAAACGGCGCGAGAAAGCACCAAAACAAGTCGCAAAATTGGTCCTCGAAAAGAACAAGCACAAGATTCGTTAGTTCCTACGAAGTCGACGCGGGGAGTAAAAGAAAAGGCTCTAAAACAAAAGCGTGAGCGACGGGGTGCCCGATCGGCCTCCAGGTTGTCACCTTCGGCCGATGCCGAGCAAACTAAGGGGAAAAAAATCCGGCGCGGGGGATCTTCTCGCAATCGAGCGAGGGCCAGAAAAAAGGAAACGGTTCGTGATCGTCGAGGTTCTTCTAGAAGGGAGCGCTCGGACGATGTTCATCAGGTGGTACGGGATTCGGCGAAGGAGAACGACACCGGCGGGAAGGATAAACGTTCTTCGCGAAGAAGGTCGTTACTGGGTGATACACCAGCATGGAATAAAATGTTCGGGTGGTTGATGAAGCACCGCAGCCGCACCAACTGGAGGATTTTGGCTGTATATGCCAAAGGCCGACCCATGCCGAAGTCCGTTTCGTGGTTACGAGAGAGATTTCGTCGTAGTCATCTGCGCTTGAGTATTATCTCTACACCGGTATCAAACCTGGATGATCTAGAGTTGATTTCTAAACAGAAAGCGTTTGATGGAGTGTTGGTCCATGATTCATTGCTACCCAAGCTTGATGCTATTCTATCTATTGTTCGGCGCCACAAGATGGTCTCGTTCGGTTATGGTTCCAGTCTCGTGAAAGCGGGGGTTTCGGTTGGATTGTGGCTCAATGTTGCAGCGGACAAAAAAGATCGGATATTTATCAATCGGAGATCACTTCAGCAGGAATGTTGCCAAGTGCCACCAATCATAGCTAAGCTTGCACTACTTGTGATATAGAGTAAGTTTTTAGGTTGCACGTTACTAACGTCTGCGCGAAGAGTATCTCGAGGATGAATTAGGGCCGGTGTTGTCGGCCTACAGCAAAACCACTTGAATTGATTCTACAAGAATCAACAAGGGGTCGCGCAGCGGGGCATAGCCCCGCGTAGAAGCAGGAACTAGCAGGCCATCGGAAAAGTGGGATGGGTGATCCGCGAAGTATCTTTTCCGTGGAACGCTCTGGATGAAGAGGGCGCATACCGGGCGTATGCAACTGATGAAAGGCGAAGCCGGTCCAGACGTTCCACGGAAAAAAGACCCGCGAAGCGCTTAACTCACTTTTCCGATGGCCTGCTAGGGTTCTCTCCAAGTGATTTCTGCTGTATAGGCTTCACCTGACGTACTTCGCTGGGGGATGAGCATGTGGGGTTGTGCTTTTACTGGACCCGAGGCGCAGAGCCGGTTCAACCCTGGTGTTTTGTGCGGTAAACAGACGCCCGCTGTCGAGGCGAGTAACATGACAAAATCAGGAAAAGTACCCGGGATATATACGTCTGTCCGACAGCTGAAACACGATCCAAATCAGACGTTCTATTCGCTATCGAATGGGCTCCAGTCGGCTGCTGCTGATGTAGGTGTTTCTCCGGAAGAAACTAGGGTGGTTGAGCAATTTATAGAGGCACTCTGTGAGCATCAGACGGTGACGGACAAAGAGTTGCTTCGGCTGTTTAGGAGGTTCCCCAGGGCGCCTGGGAAGTTGTTTCGTAAGAGCGAACTGATACGGGCTATTCGGATTTTAGGCCCAAAGCGTGGGTGGGAGGTCGATCAGCTGGTGAAGCGTCTCCGAATGAAGCCAGTGCGCTCCCAAAGTGGTGTGTTACCGGTAACCGTGCTTACCAAGCCGTTTCCGTGTCCCGGCCAATGTGTTTTCTGTCCGAATGATGTACGGATGCCTAAGAGTTATCTTTCGAACGAACCGGGAGCTTTGCGAGCAGCAATGTTTAGGTTTGATCCTTATGCCCAGGTTACCGGGCGACTGTATGCTCTGGCGCATAATGGACATGTTGTCGACAAGGTGGAACTGATTATTCTTGGTGGTACCTGGACTCATTATCCGGAAAGCTATCGTTTGGGGTTTGTTCAGAAGTGTTTTGAGGCCATGAATCATTTTGCCTTTGACATTGACTTGTCAAAGTTACGCCTGCCTAACGTTGACTATACTGAACTTCCCGAAAGTGTTTGCGGGTTGGATGAGAAGACGTATAACTCATACATTCATGAGTTTTGGCGTAAGCATTCGGAAGGGCCACAAACTCCTCATTCTACTTGGCGAGAGCTGGATGCCACCTTTCGAGAGAACCAGGATGCTCAATGTCGAAATGTGGGCATGTCCATAGAGACTCGGCCCGATGAAATTTCTGTGTCCGTGGTTCAGGAACTTCGGCGTATGGGTGTAACCAAAGTTCAGATCGGTATCCAAAGCATGAGTGACGAAGTTCTGAAAAAGAACAAGCGTGGGCATACGGTGCGTACCAGTCAACGGGCTGTAGAACTTCTCCGGTCGGCAGGGTTTAAGATTCAAGCTCACTGGATGGCCAATCTTGTGGGTGCCACTGTGGATAGCGACAAGGGGGATTATGTCCGGCTTTTTTCGGACTCATCCATTCGTCCCGATGAGCTAAAGTTGTATCCGACCAGCCTAATAGAGAGCGCAGAGCTTATGCAGTTTTATCAGCGAAAGGAGTGGCGCCCGTACAGCGATGGTGAATTGTTGGAGGTAGTACAGTTTGGCTTGCAAAATACTCCGCGCACCTGTCGTTTGAGTCGTGTGATCCGGGATATTCCTGGTACGGATATTGTTGTGGGTAACAAAGAGCCTAACTTTAGAGAGCGGGCAGAGCGAAGCCTGCGAGATCGATCTATTCCCTTGATAGATATAAGAGCTAGAGAGATTGGTGCCGAAGCTTTGAGTGGCTCAGAGGTGTCGATCGAGGTTACAACTTACGATAGTCGAGTAGGTGATGATTTCTTTATTGAGGCACTTATGGGGGACGACCGGCTTGCTGGGTTTTGTCGACTTTTTTTTCCGAACGGAGAGCACGTACTCGTTTTCGATGAGTTGCAGGGTGCAGCGATAGTTCGAGAATTACATGTGTATGGCCGAGCTATCTCCTTGTCTGAGGTTTCTGGGCAAGGAGGAGCGCAGCACGAGGGGTTAGGCAGGAGGTTGTTGGAAGAAGCAGAGAAGATATGCCATACCCGTGGTTTTAGTACATTGGCAGTAATATCCGCGATTGGGACTCGCCGCTATTATGAAAAGCGCGGGTTTCATGAAAAGGGATCCTATCACGTTAAACAACTAATAGCACCAAACGAAG
>JAHQVK010000149.1 GCA_019634385.1 Myxococcales bacterium
AAGGTCCTGACCACGAAAAGTCTCTCCTAGCAGCCTGTTGATCTCGCCCTGCACGCATCTATCGGCCGGTCTTTCCGTGAAACATCCTGACCACGAAAAGTCTCTCCTCGGTCGCGTACCGCCAGGTACGCTCGCCTCGTCGTCAGAACGTTTCACGAAGAGCCGGGCTCGATAGCTACACACTGGGCTAAATCAACAGGCTGCTCGGTCGCGTACCGCCAGGTACGCTCGCCTCGTCGTCAGAGCGTTTAACAAAAAGCCGGGCTCGATAGCTACACACAGGACTAAATCAACCGGCTGCTAGTGATTTACGCGGGGAGACAACACCGATCATCGCTGCAGAAGCTTCGAGAATCATGTAGTCGCCGGCACCGAACGAAGGCCCAAAAGAGGCTTCACCGCCTTTACAGCAAAGACCACTTGAATTGATTCTATTAGAATCAGCAATGGGGCATGGCCCCGCTGACAAGCTAGAACTTGGGTTCAACCCAAGGGATTTAGGATGTTAGTCCAGCATTCTTGCCCTCGATGGGCCCCTGGCCAGCGAGTGAACCCCGAAGCACTCCGGCCAACTGAGCCTCGGAGCGCCCCAGCCAGCGACAGACCCCGCCACGCTCGTGCGTGTCTTTACCCTCCGGACCACGTTCTGACTTCCTTCCTATGTTTGTGAAGAGTCGGTGGCTTCGCCACCCTTTCGGGCCCCTCGGAGACCATCCGTCGCCCGCAGCGTGTGCAATCCCTACATCCTTAGCGACCTTATCTATGATTAAATGTCCTTATTTTAGGCACCTCAAGGTTCCGGTGCCCCAAGGCCGAATTCAGCATATTTGGTAGCGCTCAAAATGCATATATAACCAGCTTCCTAGTGTGCTATTCTAGCCAACACGGACGAGACAGTCACCTAGCAGATCAACTCAACATATAGAGAAGCTATACATGCCAGGAACTAGTTTAAACAATAGGGTGCGTCGACAACGCATTGTAGTGCACCTGATCATCGTCAACACGACCGCATGTAACGTAAATGTTGGCAGCCGAGACACAGAAGAAAACTCACGAATAACCCCACATCCAGCGTCTAGTACGGTGTATATCCAGAATCAGCCAGCACCTATTGATGATAGGAATCAGCTCCCGGACTACATCCGGCAGTGCGAAGCTGTTCTTGGAAAAATTCCTGAAGTCAGCTGCGATCCAGCAAATCCAGCCCCGGGAACGTCGGTAACTCGCGTACCCGTATTGACCGGGGGCCGGCTGTTGGGTTTTGGCGGCACAACAGACAAGAAGATCTTGGCGATTCGCAAAAAATCCGGCAAATATCGTTGTGATTTCCCCAGTATCGGCGGCGACTTCCCGTGTACGATCGGCTCAACCTTAGTACATTATCAGGACAAAAATAATCCAAACGTACAATGGGTTGGATTGTGTAGAGGCGTACCTAAAGACATACCGAATTATGATCGTTTTATTGGCAACGGTCTTATCGGAGCCAATGAAATCACCGGTGAAATGTGTTTCTTCTTTGGGAAGAATGACCAACCTGAGGCCCCTTATAAACTTCCTCCATTGCGCTCAGACGTAGATAACGCAGAACAACTTCGTCCATGGCTGCCCCCCACCGAGATGCCCGGCTCCTGTTTATCATGTCATCCCAACAACGATCCTTGGATACTTACTCCTTGGTTGCAACCCAAGTACATGCGCACAGTACTGCTAAGCAGAGATTACCCGCTGAAGCTACCTAAAAAGATCAAGCTCAAGGATATTATGGCTGCGCGGCATATTGTACCAACTGCCCCGAAGTATAAGTCTCTCCTTCCAGAGCCACTGCCTGCGGGGCGAAGCGCATGGACAGAAGAAGAGATATTCAGTAAGTCAGGGAGACTTATTCGTAGGCAATATCGAGCCATAGGCTCCAGCTATGTAAGAAATGAAGCTCGTGGTAAAGTCAAACCGCGCACCGGAAGACAACCGGACACGTGGACCACGAACTTCCGAGAACGATTGAAGCTTCTACCAAACAACAAAAGCTGTGCTGCAGGGTGCCATGCTCTAGCCAATGAACATGTCAAAGACCTAGCCTTAGACGCACTAGGGAGAAAATTTGCTCACAACTACCTGAGTCCAGCTATGGCTTCTGGGCGACTCCCTGGGGCTAGTTGGATGCCTATCAGTACCTCACGATCAGCCCTTCAAAACAAAGCTGAGCAACGGCGCTTTCTCAATGCACAGCCCACCATTCCAGCGATCACCGAATGCCCAATCCCTAAGCGTCTCGATAAGAAGCCCGATGTTCAGGTTATCTGCAGCCGAGGTGACCCTGATATTGATGGACCATACGTAGATATCCAGTGGGAGTATATAAATACCTACGGTGGTGTCCCTCGTCGTAACGACGTTCGCTTTGATGTCGCCTTGGGCTTTGATAGCGCTTCAGAACTTGCATCTACAGTTCAAGAACTTGGGAAAATGCCGAACAATAGTCCTGAAGGGGCTTTTATGGAGCCTCCATCAGCACAATACGCCGTGCTGCGCGATGTTGCGTCATCCAAAGATCGAGGAAGCCGCTACCAAATGAAGGTACCTTTCTTCGGAAAGAAACCCTCCCTAAGAATCTATATCCAACCGAAACGCTATTGTTTCGAAGAACCTCATCGACGACCTTTCGCCTACGCACAACCCTATGTACTTGATGTCACCCCAAGGTGTGAATAATATATCTATTCATCTCTGGCTCCGAATCGCCTTAAGTTCAAAGTTCAGCACTACAAATCTCGTACACACACCAGCTCTTCACTTGTATTCGACTCACACACTAAACCAAGGCAACAAGCGTTTATCTGCCCTTCACATATCTCCCCGCGTTCCATACACCTGGGCTCCGTCACTAGTTTTTGAGTCCACTGAGCCAAATGATTGGACGTACTCATATCCTGAAAAGGCAAAACAAACGGTGCGAAACTCCCATCCTCACCTCGGAGGATAGCCGCCGGGTCAATGGCCGCCATCCACAGCAGTCGATTGTCTCTTCGATCACTCAGGCCAAACCGTCGTTGAGAAGAAAAAGTCACCCACATAACCTGGCCCTGTCCCGTCCGATAGCGTGCGTCTACAAATGGGGCCCACCGTGGGAAAGTGTTGGCCAACTGATCACTATCATCGGTGGGACCTCGTTCATTCAGTCTTGTGAGGGATATCGGTGGCCGCAAACCATCCTTATCCACGGCCCAAATCTGTGAACTAGGGTCCGAGTCACCATCACATTCATCCCCATCAATGTCTTCAACCGACGAACATGCACTCCGACCATAGAGCAAGAATTCTCCACCAGGGGCATAGGTAGGCGTGTATTGATTGATCCCATCCTCAGCCGGTACAAGGTCCGTCACCCGATTGCTCCATGTCTCCCGCTCGCGCTCGATATAAGCGATACCACCCCGTACCGGACGCTGGGCTGTACTGGAGCGACTAGCCTTAGTAAAGACCAATCGGTCACCGGCAGGTGACCAATCAACATGAGTGACATCTGTTTGAATATCAATCTCTTGCATGATACCCCCGGTCTCCCCATTTCGAATGCGGATAGAAGTATCGTTGTCCTCGTCTCCATGGACAGCCACAAACCGAGATGAATCCGGAGCCCAGCTTTGGAATTGCTCTTGAGTATCCTCGGAGGGATGAAGGATGGTTGATCGGCTACCTACATCCACTATCGCAAGATAACCTACACCTTGACCACCTAAACTCATCGTAAGGCGCCGACCGTCTGGCGACAACGCATGACACCCTACGCAATCACTTGTCGCCTCAGTCCTTGAAGCCATAAACGTTTCAGGCTCACTGAGTTCACCAAAGTCAACCCGCTTGATCGCACGTTCAGATGTACTCCAATAGTAGAGAGCCCCTTCAACCGGAGTCTGCGATACCTCCACGGTTATAGGTACACCAACCGAGCGGGATGAATCATCTTCATCTACACTCACAACGCGTAGGGTGATCGGCGTCCTTCCGGCGGCAGAGCGGGCAACTGCTCCCCAAAGCGAAGTATCAAGAGTCACCTTACATCCCGTATTCAGAGACTCGCAGCGTGTAAATACCTCTACCTCAGCATCGGGACCATTTAGGACAAGGCGAAACAGTGTTTGGCTCGACGCACCGGGTCGAAAATGCACCTCCATCTGTTCGAGATTAGGTGGAAATAGCGTTCCTTCGAGAGGATAAACAACCAATGGTCCTTCTTGAGTTCTATCGATCGGCGCCTCTTCAAATATATTCGAAACAGTGGTAGGTATCGCTCCATTTTCGTCTATCACTACCGTTTTACTAAAAAATACCTTAATCGTGGCCTCAGCCTCCATCCCCAGCCACACAGCTCGCAACGTGGTTCGCCCTCCCCCGGCGTTCGCAGCAAACCTCCCACCTTGCATGGTTCCCAATGAGGGATCGTCTAGGATAAGCCTCACAGAAGAAGTCACGTCCCGTCGCGACTGATCACTGTATACGGCCTCAACCACAAATATTTGCTCGGCGGTATCATCCCCGATAGTGAGTTCCACCATTTCAGGCTGAATACTCAGAGCCACCACCGTACTATCAGTTAAAGATGGACCGGGTTCAACGGGCTGGATAGCATCACCCTCCTCACCCTGGTCAACAGGTAAAGATGAGTCCGTACAAGCACCTAGTGCACATGAAACCGTCACTATGGAGGTAACCATAGCTGACTGGGCTTTGTGAGATCGTAGTCTCCATAAGACGCCCAAAAACATACTTATTTTCCCCTTGGAATATCTGTTCAGAGTCGATAATAGTTATTAGCCTGAGTGTGAGCTCCGTCCCGTAAGTTTTGCTGCATCAGGCAGGGGTACAATACTTTCTTATCTCCAATAAGCAACCCCAAACGCACAGTCATACCAAGCTTCCTAGCGGGTGTCTTTACAGCAAAGACCACTTGAATTGATTCTTTAAGAATCAACAAGGGGTCGCGCAGCGGGGCGTAGAACTATTGTAACGTACCTCGTCTAGGGCGTGTCTTTAACCTGCGGACCGCGTTCTGACTTGTTTCCCACACGTGCGAGGGCTCGGTAGCTTTGCCGCCCTTTCGGGTCGAACCCTCACACACGCGGGATACGGCGTCATCTCCGCCGCCGGAGGTTAACAGCCGGTTGATCTAGCCCTGCACGCATCTGTCCGCCGGTCTTTCCGTAAAACGTCCTGACCACGAAAAGTCTCTCCTCGGTCACGTACCGCCGGGTACGCTCGCCTCGTCGTCAGAGTGTTTCACGAAAAGCCGGGCTCGACAGCTACACATATGGCCAAATCAACCGGCTGTTAAAGACAGGCACTAACCGAACACCCAAAACCGGCGGGAGGCTAACCATAGCCAGCTGACGGGTAGAGCATCAATGATAGAGAAGACCCTAAACCACTGTATATTCAGGTAAATACGGTGCAATCCATAGACCTTGATGCCCCCCTTTAGAGTGGGTGGCTAACAGCCAAACAGCTGAGATGTGATAGGTACAGCCAATCGCTTGCAGCGTCTTTGTAATCGACTCAAACGCTTCTCTTGGGCTGGTAATCCTTCAGCAGCGGCTGTGTACTGAGCATGACGCCACGCCAAATCCATCACTTTCAATCGATGTTCATAAATTTTTGCTATTTCCAGATGGAGGGCGGCAGCAAATACTGAGGCCACCGCTACTTTATCCGTTGCCTGGTGCAGGATGCTTACCGCCCGCTCGTAGTCACGTCGACGACCACATAAACGAGCCCACAGAACAGCAGCCTCTACAATCACTTCTGGCGAACCTTGTCCTTCTACCACCGCCTGGGCAAACTGCTCCGCCCGTCCCCAATCCTGGGCACGAAAGCCTACTTTTGCTCGACATAACTGGTCTCGAGGATCATCATCGGGATGAAGAGTCGTATAGTGCTCCGTCAATACGACCAAAGTCGCCACCAACGAAATCAGATCATGGACATTGTGCACGATCACTTTATCCAAGTCCGTTTCGTTTCGATCTTCTAGATATTGCCAGTACACACTCGGTATTTCTTCACCCGAAATATCCTCATGCCGCCGCATTTGTAAAACATGCTCTTCTATATCGACCAACCGAACATGGCCCAGACGTTTTCGGTATACTCGGCGAGCGCAGTGCAACAGGTCAAGATGCGGCCTCGTTGGCAGTGGGGGCCTTCGGGTCATCACCGCCCGAGTTCGGAGCAAAGGCCAGTCATATGTTTTGCCATTGTAACTAACAATGCCCGTAGCTTGCGCCACCCGTTCATGGACCCTAGCCATCATATCTTCTTCTTCACCCAGCTCCTCCAACAAGAGCTGCTGCACCACCAGTGTCTCGTCTTCAAACCATGCTAAACCAATGAGAAACGGAATAATGCCCGTCCCCCCACCCAATCCGGTGGTCTCGGTGTCCAAAAAAACAACTCGGTGGAGATCAACCTCCGCCCACTCCGCACTAAGAGCCAAACGGGAGAGGGAGAGCGTATCCTGTCTCAGCGCACGACAAACGGGAACAACACCTTGCTGATAGTCCAAAGACAGCCGATGGGTCATAATCCGCACCGCATCCTGCTGTTCAATGGTTGTTTCCCATTCTGGAGTTGACGCATCGGCGGCAGCTATCGGCACAGACGTCGCGGTTGATGTCAAATCGGATGACCGTCTACGCTGACGAGCGGAGTACACCTGTTGATAATGCTCCAGGCGAACGCTCAGCGTAGACTGTTGTCTATCCGCACCATCCCGACTTTTCTTTAGCGAAGCTACGACGCTAGTATCGGTGGCCAAGAGAAAGTTCTCAGGAGGTACAGAGCCTTCTTCTCTCTTTTCTACTTGCGGTTTTATGGATGATACCTGCTGATTAACCGGCGTAGAAATAGAGGGCCGAGGTAGCCGAGCCAGCTTTCGCTTGAGACTCATCCCACGACTCCCAGATGTTTGCACATAGCCAAAGCAGCCGATTTGCGATCCCCCAAGCTATCATCTGAGTTTGACTGCCCGCCCGGCCCCACACATGATGGACAACCGTGCTGACAAGGGCATGTATCAATCAGCTCCGCTGACCGTCGGACAAGCGCCGACTGATCTTCCCACAACCGCTGAGCCAGACCAATGCCCCCCGCCACTGCATCAAACAGATACATTGTGGGTTCAAAATGAAACGAATGTCGCCCCTCTTGGACTTCTACTAATGACCGGGGTGATGAGAACTCCCCATTAGAACCTATCCCTGGCTCGTCCACAAATGCGCTTCCGAGATCACGAGGGTCCATCATGAGCCCCACCGCTGCCACTGCTCGCAAGGCTTTGAGCCACCCCCGAAGACCATCCATAACAACCACCCGCGAGTAGGGTAAAGCGGATACCACCAACTCTGGAACAACTATCCAAAACGCGGTTGTTGCTTTCTCTACGGCTGGAAGATACACTTCCCCATATCCAACATTCTCATGGGTATGAAATCGAATTTTTTTGTATCCGATAACTTTCTCAACCACATCTACTTCGCCACGTCCTACAGGAAGTGTAATACCGGCACCAAAGGTTAATATATCTGAAGCCTCTTCTTCAAGAACACTCACTCGAACTCGCGTCTGAGCACTCGTATAGTAATCAGGCTCCACTTTACGAACAAAAGCCTTGTGATTTTCGTAATCTAGTTGCTCCACCTGATACTGTTGGCCTTCATGTTGATAGATGGCCTGCTCATGCAGCATAGTATGAGACGATCTGAAATCCATTTCTCCTATCACCCGCTCGTGAAAAACATCGATAATGACAAAGTTGTCATAGCTCAAAGAGCGGAGTGATACATGGCTGGCAGGATGAGCTTCTGTGGACCAATGATACGTTTTCCCCCCCGAACGAGCTGATACCGCCCGAACCATGCGCTGGGTCTCCAAAAACTCTAGGGCCTCTTGAAGTGAGGTAGAAGAAAGATCACCAAAGGTGTCTCCCGGCGAGCGAAACTGTAGCTCAAAGGCAGCACACTTCAGATGATCAATGAGAATCTCAATATTGTCAGGATCTATCCGAGCCTCCTCAACCGGTGTTTCTATGATCATCGAAGGATGCTGAGCTAAGTATTGATCGAGAGGACTCGATGACGGAACAAGCATCGCCAAGCTCCCACGGCCACGTCGCCCACCTCGCCCAAAGCGCTGCCATAGCGCGGCCATAGTACCTGGATACCCAGCGCAAATCACCGCATCTAAACCACCTATATCTATACCCAATTCAAGCGCGTTGGTAGCAACAACCCCGCGTACTTCCCCTTCCCTTAGCCCTCGCTCAATGCGGCGACGAGTTTCAGGTAAATACCCACCGCGGTAGGCTTGAATTTGCTCACCTGCTAACTCTGATTCTGGGAGCCGATCTCGGAGGTATTTGAGCATGACCTCTACGTTATTGCGACTTTGGCCAAAGACCAGGGTACTGACATTGGCCTTCAGCAAATCAACCGCCCGATCAACAGCGCACGAGATATAGCTCCGGCGCATGCCTAACTCTGCGTTGATCAGTGGAGGATTATACACTAGGATCCTCCGTTGTGCTGACGGGGCCCCATTTTCACAAACAGCTCCGACCGGGGAACCTAACAATCGGCTAGCATGCGCTGAGGGATTGCTAATGGTTGCTGACGAAAAAAGAAACTGCGGATGAGAACCGTGAAATGCAGCAACCCGCTGCAGACGTCTTAACACATTTGCCAAGTGGGATCCCAGTACTCCTCGATATACGTGCACCTCATCCACCACAACGAATTTGAGATTAGCGAAAAACCGAGCCCATCCAGCGTGGTTAGGTAAAATTCCGGCATGTACCATATCCGGATTGGTGACCAGTACCCCAGCCCGCTCCCGAGCAGCTCGACGAGCATCTCCGGGTGTGTCCCCATCATAAGTTATCGCCCCCTGCGTGACACCCGCTTCTCTCATATCCACCCGCAGGTGTTCTTCCTGGTCCCGAGACAAAGCTTTGGTGGGAAACAGGTATAGAGCCCGCGTGTCCGGTGCAACACTAAGAGCGTGAAGCACAGGCAGGTTATAACAAAGACTCTTTCCGGACGCGGTTGGCGTTGCAATCACAAGGTTTTCGCCGCTCTGTGCCCGTTGAAAAGCCTCTGCTTGATGGCTATAGAGCCGAGTCATACCTCTCGCCCGCAGCGCGGTCTGCACGTTCATCGAGAGCTCACCCGGAATGTCTGCGTAACAAGCATCTTGGCTCGGCTCTCGATGATCAAAAGCAATATGCCTAGCCACTTTAGGGTCCGACATCCACCGCTCCACTACCCCTGACAATCCTTCAGACTTCTGCCATGGCGGTGCTGGGCGGTGCTCAAAGGCCAAAGATAGCCGGGGCGAACTCACCGAAGTACTGTACGCACGTTCATAAACAATTTCAAGCGCCTAGACGACTTGCCCCATCGAACAAAACTATTGCAGCAAAGGCCACCTGAATTGATTCTGAAAGCATCAACAAGGGGGCGCGCAGCGGGGCATTGCCCTGCTGAGAAGCTGGAACTTGGGTTCTACCCAAGGGATTTCTGCTGTACTCAGTGGCTGAACATTCAGGTGTTTCAGAAACCAGCAATAGACCTTATCCCTACTAAGGCTGATGATTCATACACTTAGCCTCGGTGCGCGACTCACTAGCAGGCCATCGGAAAAGTGAGTTAGGCGCTTCGCGGGTCCTTTTTCCGGGGAACGTCTGGACCGGCTTCGCCTTTCATCGGTTGCATACGCCCGGTATGCGCCCTCTTCATCCGGAGCGTTCCACGGAAAAGATACTTCGCGGATCACCCATCCCACTTC
>JAHQVK010000150.1 GCA_019634385.1 Myxococcales bacterium
AGCCTGTTGATTTAGCCCAGTGTGTAGCTATCGAGCCAGGCTTTTCGTGAAACGTTCTGACGACGAGGCGAGCGTACCTGGCGGTACGCGACCGAGGAGAGACTTCTTGTGGTCAGGATGTTTCACGGAAAGACCGGCCGAGAGATTCCTGCAGGGCTAGATCAACCGGCTGCTAGGGCCTGTGTTCCTCTTGGGGAGGTTGAAGCAGAAAGACCTTGTAGGGGGACTTTCACCTCGGCGGGGAGAGCTCTCAAAAAGACCTTCTAGGATCAGTCTTTCAGCTCGGTGAGGCCCAGACGAAAAGGCCTTCTGCAGCAGACATCACTTGGGTGGAACCTCACAGAATCAATTCACGTGGTCTTTGCTCTATCACCTCAGCGGGGGAAAGGTCGCGAAAAGGCCTTCTAGCAGGCCTTCGGAAAAGTGAGTTAGGCGCTTCGCGGGTCTTTTTTCCGTGGAACGTCTAGACCGGCTTCGCCTTTCATCGGTTGCATACGCCCGGTATGCGCCCTCTTCATCCAAAGCGTTCCACGGAAAAGATACTTCGCGGATCACCCATCCCACTTTTCCGATGGCCTGCTAGGGCCCAGTCTTTCACCGCGGCGAGGTTCACACAAAAAGCCTTCTATAGAAGGCTATGCCCCGCTGCGCGGCCAATTGTTGATTCTTACAGAATCAATTCAGTTGGTCTTTGCTGTACGACCTGACTTCACGCCAACGGGTGCACAAAAAATCTCCTTCTTAGAGTATGACTGCAATTCTGCTGTCATACCGCACGAGCTGTTGCCTGCCACTGATTATCACGAATGTCCCAAGACCCTACGGGCTTCCTTCTTATATCAATAACTCTCGGACTGGGACCCAGCTCCTGCACTTCACCCCACGATTGCTTAGATTGCGCAAACATCGCAATAGTTCCACGCCACCATCAAAGAATCACCATCAGCAGGCTTTCATGACCTACAGCGGAAACCTCTTGGACTGAAACCAAGTTCCTGCTCTTCACCGCGCGATTTACAGCAAAGACCACTTGAATTGAGCATGAAAGAACCACCAAGGGGGCGCGCAGCGAGGCATTGCCCCACGGAGAAGCAGCAACTTGGGTTCTATCTACCCAAGGAATTTCTGCTGAAGTGACGTTGCGCCACCGGTTTTTATCTCTTCAACTGGCTTTTGTGGTATGTATTCATATCTATCTTTATCTACTTCCAAGGATCTGTTCGGTCTCAACAAGCATTCGACCAAAGTCCCCGTCTGCTGAAGTAACAAACACGTAGTCGCTATCGCGAGACCCTTGGGTTCGTAAACGACCAGGAGCCGAGGCCTGCTGACTATCAGCTATGAGATTTTGGTCAGCGTGTTGATGACAACCCAAACAGTTCGTCTCAGCACCCCCTGGATCGGTCTCTATGTATGGATTAGAACACCAAGTTGGCCCTCCATGACCCTCGTAGGTTGCCGCCAACGCTGCCCCCAGTGTGGTTGGATGACTTCCATTGAAGCCTTCCAAGGGGTCGGAATCATACTCGGAGAAGTCCACAACCGTGCACAACTTATAATTATCAAAGGGGCTAGGAATCGAGTCTGGGCGATCTGCACCAAAATCAGAGTCTGGTTCCGGTGACCACCACATCGTCAGCCAAAACCAGTCGTCAAGCTCTTTGGTCATCACGTGCAGTCCCATGAGCCAATAAGCGTTTCCGTTAGAGAGCCGGAGAGTATAGGCCTCAGATTCACTCGGTGAACCATAGGCTTCAGGTTTATCCCATGCTGGTTCCGGTTTGGACAACCTGCGCTGTAGTGCGGGGCCTGAAGTGTCGAATGCGTCAGCCTCTATCCCCACATTAGCCCTACGGAAACTGGCTTTAACAATAACCGAACCAGGGGGAAAGGCGTCCACCAAGCAACCCGGTTTGGATTGATCTTGGACTACGTTGCATGATTCAGCCTCATTGGTTTCTTCGGCAGGAGAAACTCTTTTTTCCCCCGTAGCGCAAGCGAGTATCTCGGGATAGCTCCTCAGCAAATGCCAACTTGCCGCCGGTGAATAGCTAACCCGTGCAAGTCCACCGATACCATTTTGCCGAGCGCTATCATCTATTGCATTCACATAAGCTGAGAAACGTTCCTCCGACCATGAGGCGAAGTCACTGATTGCATAATTATTCCATTCCCAAGCGTTATTGATATTTTCGGAGGTAAATCGCGACCGCCGTTGTCGTTGCTCATCACTGAGCTCTACATAGAGACGACGAAAGATACGAGTCAGATCATCCCCCCCATGCCAACTCTGAAAAAGGGGTATGTTCCCCCCTTCCAGTGAAGGTAGCTCGATAGCCAGCGCCATCGGCGACAATATTTGCTCAAGAATCTGCCACGCACGCTGTCGGCGTGAGCGTTGGGAGCTAGCCAGGTCTTCCATCTCCTTTCGAAGATCTGAGTCAGCCTGGTATTCTCCTGGTGCTCCCACCAGCGTTCGGTCCTCAACCGATAGCGGTTGCGAGGACTGTCCAAACTCCAAACACCGCTCTTGTGATCCGTCATCACACGAACACAAAAGTACCAACCCCATTCCTACCCCATAGAGTGACAATAGGAGCGGCCGCTCGCATACCACGTCTACTGCGCCTCCTCTTCTAACAGTAGCGCGGCATCGGTAGCTACGAATAACTCCCTACCCTCAAGAGTCCGTGCAACATAATACACCCATCCGTCGGAACGAAAATGCGGGAAAAGTGCGTATTGCCCAGGGGCCATATTCGTCACTCGGTGGCTCGCGCCACTCAATAAGTCTACGAGATAGATATTAGCTCCAGCGTGAGATAAATACTCGGCAAAACCAGGATCTTCGGGCCCCTTAAAGCCAAGCTCTACCGCTTCGTCAGGGCTGATATATCGGTGAAAAACGATCCATCGTTCATCGAATGAGAAGTTGGCTTTAGCTCCTTGAAGACAAATTTGTCCCATATCTTCTAACTGCACGGAGGGTGTATCTTTAGTCATTTCTGTCACCACTCGATATAGTTGATAGCCGCTCTGGTCAGCGGTGATGCCGGGAAAGCGACCAAATGCATTTTCGGAGAAGTACTCTGGTCCCTGAAGACGCGTAACCAGGAGTCGCCCTGAGGGGGAGACTATAGCATCACCCTGGAAACTTGTAGCTACATCATAGCTATCGCCCATAGCAAACCGGTCACCGAGATTATTGACTCGCGTGAATGTTATTGAAGCCTCGCCCCCAAACCTAGCGGCGGGCTGCCTATTGTGAAATAAGAAACCGGGCTCGTCAGACTCAAATAGCCCCTCGACTGCCCAGTAGTCACTACCATCAAGAGAGGTTGCCACTTGTTGGTATAAGCCAATCTCCCCGATGCGTGTACATTGGTCCAGCTCCTCCGAGATCACCTCAAAACGACCATCTAGAACGTTCTGAGAGCAGACCATCGATTCATCAGACGGTTGCACCCTATTGTCACGCTCAAGCTCTCCACCTTGTAAAAGGATGGCTGAATTGTCCGGGTAGAAGGTTGGGTCGAAACTGAAATTGCCAGAAATCCGTTCAGATGTTACTAGATCAATAAACTGACCGGGGAAATCGGAGTCCACTGCTACTCCTGATGCAATATATCGTCCATCTGCGGAGCTGCGGCTCCAAAAGCTCGTGGGGAGACCCGACGAATTATCGTACAGAATACGATTCGTTGCCCCCGATAACGCCTCAGCCCAACCCTGTCCCAATTCTGTTTCGGCTGCATCGGGGAACTCACTCAGACACCCCCGACCGATTTCACCCGGTCCACAGCCGAGCATCACCAACGGCACTTCTTCATTCTTTGCTCGCCAACCACTGATGGCTAGCTCTGCAAGCTCTGAACTAAGATCGGGATTGAGAGCATTCACGCACTCTTGCCCTCCTTCCGCAGGAAGGAGGTCTGACATTCCTGGTAAACCGCGCTCAAACCACTCCGCAACAACGTCAAACTCCTCCTGACTCATCCTTTCTCCTAGTGGAGGCATGACTCCGTCTGTAATGAAATTGCTCTCCTCTGGACCCTCTTTCACTAAGTCAGCATTTTCATCAAGAAATGTAAACCATGGTAGTCGTGCAGCTGCAGAATAAATTCCGAATGCTTCAGCGCTGTCTAAAAGATTGGTCTCCATATACTCATACATACATTTATAAATGCTATTAACGTCTTCTTGGCTCTCCAATATCGGCTGACTCAAGCATTCATCCGAGAATGCTCGGGTACGAAAACTCCACAGAGATAAGTTGGGTCGGCCGATGGCATGACACTCGCTGCACCACCCTTTCGACTTTCCATCCCCTCTCATAATCGTCAATGCTTGCTCTGCCAGAGCTGCATCATTCATATCCAACTGGGTGCGTAGAACTGGCGCTTGATCGAATGACCCTCCTGGACTCGCTGTCTTGTCATCATCATTCGGCGTTGAGGGCGGTGTTTCACTCGAGGACATAAGCGAAAAAACAGCATCATCATCGTCACAACCAATAGACACAGACAAGGCGCAGGCAGATAAGCCGAAAACAAGCCATTGGGATATACTTCTATGCTTGGCTGAGTTGTTGGATTTCGATTTCATTTTCTTATTTAACATTATTGATTCAAACATTTCATTAAATATGGTTGGCATAGCCACTTATACCAAATACAGATGGGAAAAGAAGTTTATTGCATACGTATATCTACGTTCAGATAATTTCGTATACCTTGGAGCGTACCGACTGACAGTAGAAAGTACCGACTGACAGTAGAAAAAACGCAATAGCACTATCAGCCATAAGATATATATGTTAAGCTCTAACCAATCAATCCCCTCTTTTCGCAGCGAAATTTTCGCTATCTTGGGTGAAATGCAGGTGTTACTAAACGTACGCACGGTCTCTCTCTGCCTCCGAACCCCAGCGACTCACCGGATGTCTCAGTCAACTAACTACGGCCAGTTACATCTGAGGCCAAATATTTAAACAATCCAGTCCTTGGAGTAGTTTCTGCCTAATTTAGCAACATTAATATATCAGTTCAAAATCCCAAGCATCTTTAGAACAATTTCTAACAAATTTAACATGCTTGATTCATCTATGATACATACTATCAAATAGTATCTCCGGTTTCTTGAAGTACAGCAAAGACCACTTGAATTGATCCTCTAAGAATCAACAAGC
>JAHQVK010000016.1 GCA_019634385.1 Myxococcales bacterium
GTCCATTCTTCCTCACTGAGCTCGTGGCGTCGCACAAGGAACTTTGATCAGTTCTCAAGGTGTCAGACAAGTTTATTTGGTCCCACAAGAGGAGCAGGTTAACAGAACACGGGATCAGATTCTATGTGACAAGGCAACCGACCCTTTGAAGACACGCCCTAGCGTATATCTCCGATCTGCCGTGATGTCTCCGTGCCATTCAATTTCGTGAGCGCGGTTTGCCCTTAGGCTTTCGTACTCGTATCGCAGCTAGCTAAGACGTGTCTTTAACGTTGGACGTTGGCTTGTTCTTGATTCGCCAGAATGTCCCGCTCTCCCTCGCAGTTAGCTGTATGAACATCCAGTCAATCCATGTTTTCAATAGCTCTACGCCGGAGGTTAAAGAGATGCCCTAGGACCTGTCTTTACCCTCCAGACCGCGTTCTGATTTGTTTCCCGCATTTGTGAGGGGTCGGTAGTTTCGCCACCCTTTTGGTCCCCTCGGTCAGGTACTTCCAGTACCCTCCCTTCGGAGCCGACCCTTCACAAACACGGGATACGGCGTCATCTCCGCAGTCGGAGTTTGAAGACACGCCCTAGCTAGTCAATATAGTTTGGATTGTTCGTTATGGTAATCCAATCAAGACGGGCGTATGGTTCTCTGGGTAATATATCGATGGTGTAGGTTTCACCTTCGATAAAGTTGTACTCCTTTTCCACTTTACCTGCGGTCTCAAGGTCTTCATATATGCGTCCTTGGTGCCAGCTACCTTGAGTATTAGGGGTGGATTCATACAAGCGGTTCCACTTAAAGTATGTATCCTCCGTGACTTTTACCCAAAAAGAGTCATTGCTGCCATCAGCGTTACCCCCGTCGTCATAGCCAGCAAATATATAGTAAGTACCAGTCTCCTTGATGGTGAAGCTGAACTGCAGGAGTCCCCCAAAGCTAGGGTTAGGGGTGTTGTTATTACCCCCGTTAGGATCGTGCACATACTGTCCATTCGACGCAGTATCATCATCTACTTTTTGAAAACCACGGACGATATTGTCCTCCGCCTCCATTTTAATGGTAGTTCTTGGATCTTCTGGTTCTGGCTCTGGTTCTCGTTTCTGCACGATACTTTTAAGATAGGTGAGAACACAGCTTATATTCTCCTCCGTTGCGGATACATTGCCGGGGGGCATGCGCTGAGAGCAGGTTTCGGTTCCGGTCATGAGGGTGTAGAGTAGAGAGTCTGTTGGGTTGGATGAAGATATATATAGTCGGTTTGCACACGAGCTGGAGGCTTCAGGGGCTTGGTCGATCAGTGCAATGACCAGGTCTTCATTTGCGAGACGTAGATTTGCGGAAGTACCACCTACATCATGGCATCCGGGGACAGCGCATCCTTCAGATTGTGTACTAACTAACACGGTCGTGTTTATATCGGAGCACGGGGTGGCATCTGGGGAGGACGGGGGCTCAACAATGTCCTCTGGTGGGTCAAAAAAGTCTTCTTCTAGGGATCCGGCACAACCAACGCTGAGCCCAAATAGAATCAGATGGATCGAGTGCCTGTGGAAGAAGCGTATGTGCCGAAAAAAAACCACACAGATAGTTGTGACCCAAGTCTCAGGCGTTTGAGCAGGATGTTGGCCAGCCAAGGTCGTTCGCATCACGATAGAGGTGACGTACCATGAATGGTTTGGACTGGGGAGTAGTGATGGGCATGGGAGCCCTGGGCCGAGTTCTACGTACTGGTCTTGATACAGTGGTTAGTGAAAGCGGTAACAATGTTCGTTCTTGGATCGCTGGCCGAGCTCTACGAACTGGTCTTGATACAGTGGTCGGTAGAAGCGGCAACAACACCCGGCTCCAGATGACGCCTACTTTGTGACGTACTCTTGAGGCAGCAATTATGGAAAGAGGTGGGGAAACCGGCTCAGATTTCGTTTGGTAAAGTCGATCTGAGCCGGGGTAGGGTTTTAGGAGCTCATTGAGTCAATAAACTCCTGATTACTCTTGGTAGGGCGTAATTTGCTCAGCATGAACTCCATTGAATCTATGACATTCAATGGGTGCAGAAGCTGACGCAGAATCCAAACTCGGTTCAGGACGTCTGGTCCATGTAGAAGCTCTTCCTTACGGGTTGCAGACTTGTTGATGTCTAAACACGGGAAAATACGCTTTTCCATGAGCTTTCGGTCTAGATGAATCTCCGAGTTGCCCGTACCTTTGAACTCCTCGAAGATTACTTCATCCATTCGCGAACCGGTGTCGACGAGAGCGGAAGCGATGATCGTTAAGGATCCTCCTTCTTCGACGTTACGTGCTGCGCCGAAGAACCGCTTGGGTTTATGAAGAGCGTTAGCGTCAACCCCACCGGAAAGAATTTTTCCAGAAGGAGGGATGACCGTGTTGTAGGCGCGTGCGAGGCGAGTGATAGAGTCCAGCAAGATCACGACATCGCGCCCGTGTTCCACGAGTCTCTTCGCTTTCTCAATCACCATTTCTGCTACCTGCACGTGCCGGGAAGCGGGCTCATCGAAGGTAGAAGAAATTACTTCTCCGTGTACGGAGCGCTCCATGTCTGTAACTTCCTCTGGACGTTCATCAATGAGCAGAACCATCAACCATACCTCGGGATGATTGGCTGCGATTGCGTGGGCAATGTCTTGTAGGAGCACGGTCTTACCCGCTCGAGGAGGGGAGACAATGAGGGCTCGCTGCCCCTTTCCAAGTGGCACCAACAAGTCAATGATACGAGTCGACATGTTGGTGGCCTTGAACTCCATGTTCAGGCGTTGCTGGGGATACAGCGGCGTCAGGTTGTCAAAGAGGATCTTATCCCTTGATACCTCTGGCGGCTCAAAGTTGACGCTCTCCACCTTAAGCATCGCAAAGTAGCGTTCGCTTTCCTTTGGAGGGCGAATAAGTCCAGTAATGGTGTCGCCGGTTCGTAGATTAAAGCGGCGCAACTGAGAGGGACTTACGTAAATATCGTCGGGACCCGGAAGATAGGAGTAGTCGGGCGAGCGTAGAAAACCGAAGCCGTCCGACAGTACTTCGAGAACACCTTCCGAGTAGATGGTTCCTTTCTGCGAAGCATGGGCTTGCAGAACGGCGAATATCAACTCCTGCTTGCGCATCCCAGCCGCGCCTTCGACGCCCATGTCTCTGGCCATACGCGTCAGCTCTGAAATGCGTTTTTCCTTTAAGTCTTTGAGATTGAGCCGGCCCGGTCCTTCACCCTCAGCGGCTGCGAGGGAAGCCTCTGTCTCCTCGTAGTTATCATCCTCAATGGGAAAACCACGGCCGTTGCCGTTGTGCTGGGGGTTTTTGTGGCCGCGGGTGCGGCGCTTTTTGGCGGGTCGCCGGGGGGCGTCGGTGCCTTCACCGGTCATGTCGAAGTCCTCGATCTTGGGGCGGAAGGACACCATATTTGATATTTTCGATGAGACGTCCTCCTCGCCGAAGGGCGCAAAGCGCGTTCAGTCCTAATACAGGACGGTTTTCTTGCGTTAACCGAACCCACCAACCACCAACAATGGCAGATTAATAGCTAAAGAGCCTCCTATACTTCGTATAAATGGTCGCATGAATGAGCAATCCAGACCCACACGAAGGATGGGAGAGTTCGGAAGGGGTTGCCGACGACGTTTTCGAACTGGAACTTAGCTATCCATTGACAGGAATTGTGACCAAAGCCACGGGTCTAGGGGGCGTTGTTCCAGAAACTCAACGCAGTCGTCGCCACTGGCGAGGGACAGTAGTCAGATACCGATGGCCACGTCAAGATGCTTTCGTACGATGTTTGGACCATGAGTTGATACGCTATGAGGCAAGGGTGGTCCGCAGAGGGTCGGCGTGTGGTTTAGTGAATAAATGTCGGCTGTCGTGAGATCCACCAAACTTAAGGGTATTGACGTACCGCTGGTAGATATATGGCTTCTCGGCGTGACGACGAGGTCGATCGATGTTCTACCTAAGAATTACTGTGGTTGATGCTCGACGGCTTTGGGAGGCATCGGACAATGCGTGCCGATTGCATGTCATCACTGACGCGCGTGCGCAATCTCGCTGGACACATATCCAACTGGCTGAACAAGCACTGGGCGGTGGTGCTCGAATCGTTCAGTTACGTGAGAAAGGAGCGAGGTCTACGCAACAATATCTTTCCCTCGCTGAGGCAGTGACGCGATGTTGCCTAGGGGTGCCTGGTGGGGCGATCGCTGTTGTTAATGATCGCGTAGATGTTGCTTTAGCGGCTGGGGCTCATGGGGTCCACTTGGGCGTTGAAGATCTACCGCTAGATATTGCACGGAAGATGGCGCCGGAGCGGATCATTGGTGCGACCGCTCATACGCGGGATGAAGTTCGTCAGGCTCAACAGCATGATATTGACTATCTCGGAATTGGCCCAGTGTTTGGTACTACCTCTAAGGTATGTGCGTCTCCACCGCTAGGCCTGGACGGGCTTCGGGATATGGTTCGCATAGCGAGGGTGCCAGTGATCGCCATTGGTAGTATCAGTCCCGAAAATATAGGGGCAGTACTGCGTGTAGGTGCGTACGGGGTGGCGGTTCTGTCCTACGTCACGGCGTCTGATTCGCCTCGGGCTGCCACCGAACGGTGTGTTCAGGCCATCCGTGAGGTGTGCCATGAGCGAGCATAGCGATCTTCTTGTCGTGGGTGGGGGCCTCATGGGTTCTGGAGTTGCCTATGAAGCAGCCCGTCGAGGTTACCGCGTACGAATACTTACGAAGGCTTTGAGGGGAGTAGCGCACGAAGTTGCGGCTGGGATGTTAGCCCCTATCTCCGAGGCTGAACCAGTTCTGGGAGCGCTTACCCAGTGGGGCCTAAAAAGCTTGGAGCAGTATCCAGCGTTTGTGGAAGCCCTTGAAGACTATACGAAGATGTCGTGTGGGTTTCGAACCGAAGGGGCGATTCATGTTGCGGTCAGTCGCGATCACCTGTCGCAACTAAGCCATATTAGTGACACTCAGGAACGGATGGGCTTGAGGGTAGAGCGCCTCGATTCGGATGAGATTCGTGCTTTGGAGCCGCGTTTAACGCCGCGGGCCATCGGTGGATTGCTGCTCCCTGATGAAGCTCATATTGATCCGCAGGCACTGTTTCAGTGTTTGACGGCTGCCCACCAGCGTTTGGGGGTTGATACAACGGTCATTGATCAGTTTGTCGATTGGGCGGGAGGGGCAGACCGAGTTGAGGGCGCGGTGGTGATAAGGCAAGGAGAGAAGGTCCGATACCGAGCGGAGGCTACCGTGGTTACGGTAGGGGCGTGGTCTCATAGCCTCCCGGGTTTGTCGCTGTTGCCGATGCGTCCGGTGAAAGGTCAGGTGATACTGGTTAAGGGTGAACCGTTAGTCTCGCGAACTATTCGGACTCCTGACGTTTATGTTGTGCCTCGGAGTAGCGGTCGGCTTTGGATTGGGGCTTCCTGTGAGGAAGTGGGTTTTGATCCGGAACCGCGAGCGGGTGAGGTCATGGAACTGCTGTGGGAAGCTCGTAGGGTGCTGCCTGGGGTGAGTGAGTTGATATTCGAACGAGCGCTGGCTGGCTTTAGGCCAACCCTAAGGGATCATTTACCAGCGGTTGGACCAACTGATCGACCCGGTCTGTGGTTAAGTACTGGGCACTATCGCAATGGAGTATTGTTACTGCCAGCAACTATTCATGGCCTCCTTCAGGCCATTGATACCGGAGGTCTGCCGGATGAACTGCAAGCGTTTTCTCCGCTGCGATTTGTCTCATGCACGCTGCAGACAGCACAGTCCATGAGAATCACGAGTCCTAGGTCAGCAAAAAGTATTCAATAGGCCTTCTGCGTGGCAGGGTTGGTGAAGCGGTGTGGGTAGCCATGTGGACTGTTTCCGCTGCATAGGTTGATGCATAGAGTTTCGGAGATACTTTCATGAAGATCGAATTGAACGGCACCTCTGAAATTATTACCCCAAATACTTCGGTGCTCGCACTGGTGGAAGGTGCCACTGGAGAGCCGGATCCTCGGGGGATTGCGGTGGCCCTTAACGGGTCTGTCCTAAGGAGACAGCTTTGGACAACCACCGTTGTGAACGACGGAGATAAACTCGAAATCGTGCGGGCTCTGGCGGGAGGCTGAATAATAGATATGGATACAATGTGGAAGCTCCAAGAGCTAAGCCTAAGATCGCGCGTACTTATGGGCAGCGCTGCCTTTCCTAGCGTACAAGTGTTGGTGGAGGCTCTGGCAGCGTCAGGGTGTGAACTCGTCACAGTAGCTATGCGGCGCGTACGCAAAGGACCCACCAGCGAGAATCTATTTTCAATACTGACCGAACGGGGTTATCGGATTTTACCTAACACGGCAGGGTGCCATACCGCTGATGAAGCGATTACGACGGCGGAGTTGGCGCGCGAGGCGCTCGGGACTTCGTTGGTGAAATTGGAAGTGATCGGTGATGAGGATACCCTACTTCCAGATCCGCTGGAGCTATTATCTGCCGCTCGGCGATTGGTGAATGCTGGTTTCATGGTTCTCCCGTACACGAATGACGATCCTATCTTGGCCCAGCGATTGGAAGACGTTGGATGTGCGGCGGTGATGCCGCTTGCAGCTCCGATTGGATCGGGGCTTGGTATTCGCAATCCACATAGTTTGGAAATGATCTGCAATCGATCGAAAGTACCGGTCATTGTTGACGCTGGTATCGGTACAGCGAGTGATGCGGCATTGGCGATGGAACTAGGATGTGAAGCGGTGCTTTTGAACAGTGCCGTAGCGCGAGCTCGCTCTCCGGTGGATATGGCCAAAGCTATTCGCTACGCGACCGAGGGGGGGTGGTTAGCGCGGAATGCAGGTCGAATGGCAACAAAAAGGCACGCAGAAAGTGCCAGTCCGCTTGCGGGCCGAGCATTTCGCTGACATCAAAATGCGATATTTGATGCTCATCGCAGATCCGGTAGTGGTTGATAGATATCAAATAGATAGCTTTGATCGATTTTATCAGCGGCTAGTCTCAGCGGCTGCTGCTATCCAGGTAGAAACCTCAGATATTCAAATATTTCTGCAAGTTCGTATTAAGTTAGATGAAAATCATCAACGTTGGGTTTCTTGGTGTATAAAACATGCGACTGAAGCTCAACAGGCAGGTGTGAAGATTTTGCTCAATGGAACATCTATTAGGGCGATGTCCTATGGGTACGATGGGGTACATTGGTCTGAAGCTTGTCGTCCTGTATCCATTGATACAGACTCGCTCGAATGGCGAACAGCAGCAGTTCATAGTTGGGAAAGTGCCGATCATGCTGAAGCTTTACGGGTCAATGCCGTGGTTTTTGCACCGATTTTTTCACCTCGTTCAAAGAACTTGTATTCGTCTAAGGAGCCCGTTGATGGGTTAGAGAGACTTCGAGTTTTGTGTGCTCGCCTCACCTGTCCGGTTCTTGCTCTCGGAGGGATTGGTTCGGCTCAAGTACGGTTATGTCTTGATGCTGGAGCCGCCGGGGTGGCTAGCCTCGGTGGGTTGGTGATAGCCCAAGACCTAAGTTTGGAGATTCTGAGGCTTGTGGAGGCTCTCCAAGGGGGAAGAAAGTTAATCTTTGAGTCGTAGAATGACTGGCGCGTGGTCGCTGGGATGTTCTTCAGCACGAGGACCGCGGTCAACATCGCAGGATGAACTCCGGCTAAGTATCGTATGGGTGGCGAGTATGTGATCAATTCGCATCCCCTCATCGCGTTGAAAACCAGCGCCACGATAGTCCCACCAGGTGTACTGTTGTGTATCTGGATGGAAATGCTCAAGCATGTCGGTCATACCCCATTGAATCAATTGACGATAGCGGTCACGCTCTGCCGAACTTATAAATAGTTGCTCCCCGGTTCCGTAGGCTGGATATATATCTTCATCGCGAGGGGCTACGTTGAAGTCGCCGAGGAGTATCAGCGGAGAACTGAATAGGGGACCTGATTCAATAAACCGTTGAAGGTTATCCATCCATTGTAGTTTGAAGCGATACTTATCAGAATTATAGCTGTTGCCGTTTGGCAGGTAGATATTGATGATTCGTATTCCATTGATGGTTGCTGCAATCAGACGCTTTTCGTCATCAGGCAACGCCCCGGGAAAGCCTTTGACTACGTTCTTGATCGGGTCTCGGGCAGCAATAGCTACTCCGTTATAGCTTGGTTGCCCAAAGTAGACGATATCATAGTCGAGATCGCCGAACTCATCTTCGGGGAACTCTTGGTCTGTTGTTTTGGTCTCTTGCAGACATATAATGTCCGGCGCATTGACCTCGATCCAGTTCAGAACAAGGTCCAGGCGGGCCCGGAGTGAGTTGACGTTCCACGTAACGATTTTCATGTCTCTTTTGGACATTGCTTCCCTGGCACTCGGTGTCGAGCCGTAATTACTGAGGCAGGAACTGGAGTTGAACTCAAGTTCCTGCCTTTACAGCAGAAATCACTCGGATTGAACCCAAGTTCCTGCTTCTACGCGGGGCTATGCCCCGCTGTGCGACCTTGAATTGATTCTAAAGAATCAATTCAAGTGGTCTTTGCTGTATGCTCGGCTGGGTCTCGCTGCGCAAGTATGTGAGCTCAGCTAGATGCGCAACTCAAGTGGACCTTGCTGTAGGTGCTTTTGGCCGAGCCTAGTTCAATTCCTTGGAACGAGGGGCCCGAACTATGGGAGTCGGGTTCCCAAGCGGTTAACAGCTCCATGGATGTTAGAGAGGCTCGGACGAACCAGACAAGACGGTGAGCCGGTGCTTGCGGGCTAATTTTTTGGGCGGTGTGGAAGCTTGTTTTGGATGAGAAGGTGCCATTGGGATATCTTGTGGGCGTATGTGTGCTGGTCGGGCAGCCCAAGCCTCTTGAACATCTGGGTCCAGGAGATGGGTGGGACGTATATTGGCCAAAGCGTTGGCCATGATTGCGCGGAGGTGTGGGTGTTCGTGCTCGAGGGTATTAAGAAGCTCAGTCATGCGATCTCGTTTTAGACCGGTTTGTGAGCCGCACAAGTTGCAAGGAATGATAGGAAACTGGGCTTGTTGCGCATACTCGATAATATCGAGCTCTGCGCAGTCTATGAGGGGCCGAATGATACGAAAGCGTTTGTCGTTGGTGGTGTAGACCGCTGGCATGGCTTGGAGTTTTCCAGCGTAGAAGAGATTCATGAGGAATGTTTCAAGGGCATCATCGCGATGGTGTCCTAGGGCGAGCTTATTACATCTGAGACGCTCCGCAGCGGTATATAATATCCCTCTTCGCAAGCGAGAGCACAGTGAGCAGTAGGTTGCTGTTGAGCTGATATGCTCGGTCACCACCGAGTATGTGTCCTCGGAAAGTATTTCGTAAATGGCGCTGTTGGCTTCGAGCCAAGCCTCTAGGGGAGCTCCATCGTATCCTGGTTGTTGTTGATCGAGATGAACGGCGATAAGTTCAACGGAGAACGGCAGACGAGATACCGTCTTCCGGAGCAGCTGATACATGGTGTAGCTATCTTTACCGCCGCTCAAGCACACCATAATGCGATCATGGGGCTCAAGGAGCTGCCACGCTTTGCAGGTGTGCTGGAGTCGTCTAAGAAGTTTCCTCTCGGTGATGGGTATTCGTGACTGAGAAACGTTGGGGGGATTTACTCCCCGAGGCACGCTCGGGTTGGTCATGGGTAGTGAGGGTAGAGCAAAGAGGGTAGGTGGTCGATCCCTTCCTTCGTTTGCTCTTTATTGGAAAATGAGCTAGGCTGCACGAGCGTGGATGGCTCGCGTAGTGGACACAACTTGATCCAAAAACGCTACCGCAGGTTCGATGTCTTTGTAAGTCTGGATGAGCAGAGCTATACCCGACGCACTTGGAATTTGCAGCGTACACGAAGAAGGTGCGACCCATAGCCCTGAAACATCTACACGTACTGAAACCTTGCGGGGGCGCGAGCGTATATAGGCCAGGGCTCGCCCATCACAGTCGAGCCGCCGATATGGTGGCGGCCCAACGGTCATGACCTGACCTTCAGTTATGGCGCTTTGGTTGCCGATGATGCGGGATATCAGCTCTGAGCCTAATTGGTCTAGCAGACGTCGGATTCGCTCGTCTCGCTCAGTTTCTTTAGTCATATCTGTCATGGAAAGCAACTTTGAGGCCATTGTTTTATGAAACAAAAAAGGTGCGAATCTGCTGGGGAATGGGGACTTGAGAACAGATTCATCCGATGCGAACCGGACGTCGTTCGGACTCCGGACGGTCGGTGAAGGTCTTTAATTGGTGTGTATAGCCCGATTTTCACTTATTATGTGGTTCCCTATAGGATGTGTAGACTGTTGGCCCCTTTTTTGTGACGATTGTCTCCGTCTGGAACGCTTGAAACCCTTGAGGACAGTGTCCTCTGAGGCCTCTTGGCTAGAACCTATGATTCCCATACGCATCAAGGCTGGAAAGTGCTTCCGAGTTAGTCGGCTAGGGCCCTAGGTGCCGCAGGCGTCTTTTGGGAGTGTTGCTGAACTAGGGAAGTAACTATCGCGGCGGGGGCTGGTGAGCCTGAATGTTTAGCTTTGGAGGGAGGTTAGCCCAAGTTAGCTGAGACTGTGAGTTGCCCGATATTAAGAATTTTAGTGGATCAGCTCAAATTTTTTTTAGTTCAGGAAGACATGCCCTAGGGGGTAGTCGATAGGATACTCTCGGCTAACCACAACTTGATGGCTCAAACTGTTGGGCGCTCTGGTCGCGGATATTGCCAAATTGAGTGCATGAGTCTTGTATCAGGGTATTTTTGTTAGGCATTTAGATTGTGGGTGAATACTCTAGGGGCGACCGGATGACCGCTTGGCGGCCGGGTATATTCAGGGAAAAGTTACGTTTTGCACGGTACGGAAACAAGAGCTCTCATCCTCACGAGTCGATTTCCGAGTGTGACGCGGCCCGATCTGGCCCCGTATAACCGAGATTTGATTGGTGCACTCGCGAGCCGAGCCACAATTGAGGTGGTTGGTGGCGTACCCTGGCATCTATTTGGAAGGGGTGCCAATGGTCTCCAAGGAGAGATCGGTGGTTGGCGTGGAATAGGAGGTTTTAAGGTGGAGCAGGCCCCGATACTGCGTATACCTGGTATACCATCCACCGCCGCTGTACTGATGGCAACAACCTTAGGGGGCAAGGTTTGGCATAGGGTTCGGGCTAGACGCCTGCATGTGATTGCATCGGCCAACGCCTATCCCGATGGAGTGGCAGCAGTTCTGATCGCACAGTTACTTCAATTGCCAGTGGTTGTTCGGTGCAGGGGCCCAGATATTCGGGAAGCAGAACAAAGCACCTTAGCCTTGCTCCAATTGGGCTTTGCTTTTCGTCAGGCCAGTCGGGTGGTGGTTACATGTCATGCATTGGTAGAGAAGGTGCGGGCGTTTGGGGTTCCCACCCAGCGCATTGATGTGGTTCCTGAAGGGCTTGATCGGAACCGTTTTCGCCCGCGCGATGCTCTTGCTGCTCGACGTCGAACCGGGCTGCCGGAGCGAGGTCGTCTGATTCTATTTGTTGGAAATCTTTCGGAAACATCTGGTTGGCGCTCGTTCATCACCGCCGCGAATCGTTTACATGTACGTATGCCGGATGTGGCATTCATCGTAGTAGGTGAAGGTCCGCTTGAGCCTTTGCTCAAAGTGGTGGCCGAAAACGGTTCATTCATTCCGGTAGGTCTGCTCGCTCAAGACGAGCTTGCCGAGTACATGGCGGCAGTAGATCTCGTGTGTTTGCCGGGGGTACATTATGGGCTACCGAGCCTGCTCCGAGAAGTCTTGGCTAGTGGTCGGCCGGTGGTTGTTCGCCGGTCTGGGGGGGTCTCGGAGGTCATGACCCACGAAAGTTTTGGCTGCATGGTAAGCCGAGAGGATCCATCTACGATGTGTTCGGCGATGGAGAGTATTCTAGCTCACGAGGGCCAACCAGCTTGTAGAGCCACACATACTTTTTTCCCCACGTGGGAACAAAGCGCAGATCGATTTCTGATGGTTCTTCAGGAGGCGATCTTGGCCGATCGGGGTTGAAAGTTAGTCACAACCGCAACCGATATATGTGGAAGTAAGCAGGTCTTTTTTCCGAAACGCTTGCTTACACACCGAGCAGGTTTTTCCCAGTTTAGGAATGTTTGGTAAGGCGGATGGTGCCTTTTTCGGAACAACCGGCCGCTGGGGAGAGGTTTGTACGGTTGCTTGATAGGCAGCTATCGTGACCGGCCTGAATCCTGGCTTGGGCGTACGAGAGACACTCGAAGACGCGAGGAGGTTGGAAAGTGAGCTGGGATGGAGTGCCGGCGAGCTGCGGAGAAAGGTATCATGAGTTAAGAACGCAGCCGTATTGAGCATACCCGGATCCGGTGGAACCATAATTCCGTATTGGAAAGCTTCCTGTAGAGCGTGCAAAGCAGTTTGAGGTCCGCGCGATCGTAGGACGAATATCTGGGCTTGCGGCCAATAGGCGGCACTTAACCAGAAGCCGGAGCCCGACGTATGATACCCGCCTACTGAAAAGGCATAACCCCGAGCTTGTTGCACATGCTGGGTAAGTTTTGTTGCTATTTGGTGCTCAACAAGTCCTTTGGGGACGAGACTGACATCGACTCCTAGATGAAAACTCAGACAATCCTGACATTGGAAGACATACATAAGTTTTGGAGGCTGTGTCGGATGGGTTACACACTGAACTGAGCTATCATTCCTCCATACTCCCGAAAAGCACGCATGGTCTTCAGCCTGCTGTAGCAGGTTCGCCGGAATAGCCACTACTGTAGGTTTGCCATTTTATGAGGAGGTAAACAAGACACGGCTCTTGGAGAGTGGTGATAGTGGCCGGGTTAAGCTTGAAGCGGTGGTCAGGTACACCAGCCATGTTGAAGCTCACATGGGGACTAAGGATGATAAACTACGTCGAGGAAATTGAAGATGGTATTTCAAAAAATCACAATATTGAATCATATTTTCAATATTGTGAGTGTCTATATGTTGAAAGGCCGTTGTCTTCTGTTCTCGGCGGTAGTTGAGCTGAACGCCACATTTTGGTTAGGCTCACGGCTTGATATTGGTGAGAAGCTTAATCTATAGAAGCTTAATCTATAAGTTGGTTGTTGTATTTGTGAAGATGATAAATAGGTTCTCAACTATGAGTTAATTGTTATATTTGTGAGGATAAGTATGGACTCTAAACTAGAGTTGGTTGGTTGTTTTCTCATCTGTGGCAAGGTCTTAAGAAGACCGATTTAGGTGTGTTGGGGAGTAACAGAGAAGGCTTAGTCGTAGATTATTTGTGGTATGTTTTAAAATAAGAGTATCCAACGTGCAGAGAAATAAACTCCCATCGAGAGTCTTATGTCGAACTTGCTGGAAAATATATTGTACAAACTCAATATTAGATATATTTTCAGTGGAGGATACCAGTCGATGGCTCGGCGATCTAGCAGCCTGTTGATTTGGCCATGTGTGTGGCTGTCGAGCCAGGCTTTTCGTGAAACGCTCTGACGACGAGGCGAGCGTGCCTGGCGGTACGCGACCGAGGAGAGACTTTTCGTGGTCAGGACGACGTTTCACGGAAAGACCGGCCAACAGATGCGTGCAGGGCTAGATCAACTGGCTGCTAGGCAAGTGTAAATGTGAGCAGGACATCTCCAACGATATATTCGGCGCCGTCTTCAATGGTTTCCCGTTCTATCTTTTCGGAACCGGCCCAAACACCGTTTGCGGCCCCCAAGTCATTGATAAACCATTGACCACTCTCATACGTGACGGATGCATGCTTACGACTCACTCGCTGAGACTTGAGTACAACGGAGCACTGTTTGCTCCGACCAATGTAAGTCTCCTGATCGTCTATCTCCCAGGATTCTCCGGAGCTGGTTGCGACAAAGAGTCGCGAGCGACTGCCAGCTGTGGATGGAGCGCGAGGGCGTTCTTCACTCGTCGGAGGGGAGTGGGGAACGTGACCGTTGCTTAGCGACGAAAGGGTTTGTTTCGGAGGACCGGTTCGTGTCGGTGTCGTTGTGGAAGCTGATGCAGAATTTGCACTTTTCGTGAGGGTTGTTTCGCCGTTGCGCGTTGCGTAGTAATTGTGGACACTGGCCACCAGTGTCCGGAACCAAGGTCCACACTCTGAATGCAGCGCGCTCTCTGGGGCGTACTCTAAAATTTCAATCTGAGCGGCTGACAGGGATTCAGAACCCCCCAAGGAAGACTCGGGGGCGTCACCCTCAAAATCACGGGACCGGGAAGCTTTACCCTGGAGACCGGTTTGCGGGTGTTCAATAAATTCGAGCTTCTCGCGGTACACGGTCTGGTTTGTCCCGAGACTCAATTGCAACTTGACGATGAGCTGTTTTGGCTCTGGTCGAGAAACCTGAATCGTGAGGTGCCCTCTCCGGTTGGGGTAGGCGAGCCAGGCGAAATCTAGGTGGGTGATCGTTTCTTCACACCAAGTTCGAGCGAGAACGGTTTCACCTTTGATTGAATCAGCCCATGCGATAGCGCCTTGATGTACATCGTCTTGGTTGAGAAAGCGCCAGTCTATGAGTTTGGCGTTCCCTAGCGGTAGCCATCCGCGATCCAAGGTTTCGAGGCTCATGACCGGCGGCATACCACGTTCCGCGCCGCAGGCCATCGCATGGGGGAGAGGAAGAGGGTGGTTTATGTGCTTCGGCTCGTTTAAACACCCATTTGCCCTGACGAATGGAGGCAACTACGAATGACTGCCAACAACTCACATTCCTATCGTGTCGGTCTCTTGGGGGCCGGCTTCATTTCGGATCGACATGCCGCCGGCCTTAAAGCGGTACCCCACGCGCAGCTCGTGGCTGTGTGTGATTTGTCGAGACGCCGAGCGGAGGATCTTGCTAAAACCTTTAAGATTGAAGAGATATACACGGATCTCGGCGAGATGTTGGCTAACGCCCAGTTGGACGTTGTGCATGTGCTAACTCCTCCCAACATCCACTATGGGCCGATCCGCCAATGTCTAGAAGCGGGGGTCCATGTGTTTACTGAGAAGCCCATGTGTACTGATACACAAGAGGCGACCCAGTTGCTCAAGCTTGTGAGTGATTCCGGTCAAGTTCTTGGGGTTAGTCACAACTTCTTGTACATGCCCGGCTATCAGAAATTGCGGACGGATGTTCATGAGGGGGTATTGGGGCGAATTGATCGTATCGAAGTTATATGGGCCAAAGAACTGGGTCTGCCAATCTCAGGACCGTACGATGTCTGGATGCTTAGGGATCCAGGAAACATGGCCTATGAGATAGGCCCTCATCCTTTCTCCTTCGTTCTTGATCTCTTGGGGCACCCTGAGGTGGATCGATTTGAGCCCGAAGAACCGATGACGCTCCCCACGGGTGTGACTTTCTTCAAGCGATGGAACATTCGCTTTAAGAAGGGGCAAACCCAATGTGATCTATATCTAAATTTTGTAGTGGGTAGCTTTGAAGAGCACGAAGTGAGAGTTCGGGGTTCACTCGGTCGAGGCCGAGTCGATATGGAACGTAATACCTACGTACTCGAGCAGCACAACGCGTTGGATATTGATGTTGATCACCTTGTGGTGGGCACCAAAAACGCTGTGGGTATTGCTCGTCAGGCGGTTGCGACCTTTGGTAACTATGCTCTTAACAAGACAAAACTGTCTAACGTGGGAAAAAATCCATACGACACATCCATAGCGGAAGCGATCAAGGATTTCTATGTATCTATAGGTGAGGGAACCTTAGATGCTCGATTGTCGCCTGATTATGCGTTGAACATTCTGAAGTTGGGCGATCGTATGGCCGAAGTAGCTCGCCAATCAGCCGGGCCTCAGCCCGCTGCCGCCACGGCCGCGACTCGTCCAAGTAGGCCTGCAACCAATCTGGTCTTTGGTGGAACTGGATTTATCGGCAAGGAACTGGTCCGGCAATTGGTCCAGAATGGGGAAACGGTCCGCATTTTAGGACGATCCGCCGTGCCTGGCTTGTGGAGAGACATAGATGAGTCGAAATTGGACATTGTCAAAGGGTCGATGGCTAATGATGATGACTTGGCGGCTGCGTTTCAGGGGATTGAGAAGGTCTATCACTTAGCCCGCGCTCCAGCGAGTACCTGGGAAGAATGGGAAAGTATGGACATTCTGCCGACGCAAAAAATAGCTGAGTTGTGTCTGGCGAATAAAGTGAAGCGATTGGTCTACACATCAACCGTTCACTGTTACTATACGGGTAATCCTGACGAGATCATCACCCGCGACACACCGTTGGACCCTAAGATGGGACAACGGACGTACTATTCCCGAGCAAAAAGTAAATGTGAAGCGATGTTGCTCGAAATGTACCGCAACCAAGGCTTAGACGTGGTCATCACTCGTCCTGGTGTTGTGGTGGGTACTGGGGGGTCTCCGTTTCACTGGGGTATTGGATACTGGAATTTTGATCGAGTGTGCCAATTTTGGGGACAAGGGACGAACACTGTACCTGTTGTTCTCGTGGAGGATGTTGCAACCGGCCTGATCCTCTCGATGGACACACCGAATATTGAGGGACAGAGTTTCAACTTCATCGGAGATGTTCCGTTGACGGGGAGGGAGTATGTAGAGGAGTTTGAACGGTACTCAGGCATCAAAATTGAGGCTCGTCCAACGCCCATAGCTTCCTTTTATGCTGGTGACTTTTTCAAGTGGCTGGTAAAGATGGCCGTTAGGCATCCGACTCGGGCTCGGGTGCCTAGCTACCGTGATTGGCTATCAAACGCTCATCTCTGTAAGTATGATTGTACGGAGTCTAAGGAGATTCTGGGCTGGAAACCGGAGAGGAGTAGGCAGCAGGTTATTGACCGAGGCATTCACGTTCCGGTGAACGAGTTCGTCTAAGACTCAACCATTGGGGAACTGGAGGAGCTCCTACATCAGTCCTCGGGTGGTCCCTTACCCCGAGGACTTGATATCATTGGGCAAGCCTGGGCCCTCAATGATTTAACCAAGTCTTTCAAGAAACCATCATTCTTTTGGTTCATACTACTAGCTGTGAGATATTTTCTTGCCGCACAGTTGGTGGCGGTTGTGGTCGCTGTGGCTGGATGCTCGTCTTCAGTACCTCCGAGTTCACCAGCGTCATCGCCAACCCTTTCATCACAACCAATCTCTGAGCACGCAGGAACCGGGCTGGCGACTATTCCTGCCGGTGGAAAGTGGGAGGTGGCAGTGTTTGCGGGTGGATGTTTTTGGTGCATGGAGCCTCCTTTTGAGAAGATGGCTGGTGTCTATAAGGTTCTCTCTGGTTATACTGGGGGAAAGACTAAGCGCCCCACATACAAGAGTGTGTCGTCGGGAAAAACCCAGCACCTGGAGGCGGTTTGGGTGGTCT
This sequence comes from Myxococcales bacterium, assembly GCA_019634385.1. Lineage (GTDB taxonomy): Bacteria > Myxococcota > Kuafuiibacteriia > Kuafuiibacteriales > Kuafuiibacteriaceae > JAHQVK01. The sequence goes on from JAHQVK010000016.1 coordinate 17,326, forward strand.
ATAATCCCGACGAACTTACTTATGAAGAACTCCTACAGGTTTTTTGGCGAAGCTTTGACCCAACCGATGCTGGGGGGCAATTTGCCGACCGAGGTCCACAATATCGTTCTGCCATCTTTGTTTTTGATGATATGCAGCGGGTGGCCGCAGAGACCTCGAAAGCGGCTCTCGAGGCAACAAAAAAGTTCGAACAGATAGTGACACCCATACGGATGGCTTCGGAGTTTTGGGTGGCTGAACCTTATCATCAGGACTACTACAAGCATCACCCCTTGGACTATAAGCGTTACAGTATAGGATCCGGTCGCGCTGCATTTTTACAAAAGCACTGGGGAGGTGACAAATAGTCTCGGTGTTCATCAGGTGTGGTGAAAGCTAGGGCGTGTCTTTAAATTCCGGCTGCGGAGATGTCGCTGTATTCCGCGTTTGTGAGGGTTCGGGCTCGGAGGGAGGGGTACGGGATGTACCGGGCCGCGGGGCCCGAAAGGGTGGCGAGGCCACCGACCCCTCGTACACGCGGGATACAAGTCAGAACACGGTTCGGAGGCTAAAGACACGCCCTAGTAATTAAGGACAGGCAAGATAGCTATCGTCGATGACAACATCATCAATATATATGGTTCGGGGAGGATCGTCATCAAAGTATTGCTCGATCCCGAGATGCAGTTTGTTGAAATTCTCTGGAGCTGTCCATACGCCATTCTGGCGGTTGCCGATGCAACTATCTCCTCTATTTTGTACATCAATGATCTCTTCGTTGTCTAACCAGTACCTAAGTTGGTTGTTTGCTGTATCAAAATGCCATTGCACACAGGCCCACTGATTGCGTGGAAGTTGGACGTCCGAGTCGCTACGACAGTCGGTGAGCCAATCGCTGGTGCCATCATTATCCTCGTCAATCCATGTGTCATAGCTTGCCATGAGGGTACCATCGCGCGTGACTCCAGCGACTCGATAACGATATAACACGTTCATGGTTTCAGGAGGGGCAAGACCGCTGAGGCTGGTTGGTGATGGATTACCTTCCGCCTCCACAAAGGTGAAGTCCCCTCCGTTACCATTGAGTGGCGGAACAACAAAGATCATCATTCTGCCATATATTTGTTCTCGGAGGACGTTGTTACTAATGTCTAGGGTCATATAATTACGGTTGTATCCCCCTCCTGACGCGATGAATTTGACGGATTTTTGCCCGCTGAATGCGCGTTCGGAACTGATTTGCATACTGCCTCTTGTTTGCGTACTGACGTTAAGCTCAAAAACGTCGGGTATAACAATATCTTGTTCATAGTCAAAGGCGAAGATCGCATCGCTGGGTAAGATACTTCTATTGTCCCCAGGATCTGGTGAAGGGAGCGTTTCACTCTCCTCCTCGTTAGGCGGGGTGTCAGATGGTTGACAGTCCCCGGTTGTTGCAGGGATACTGGTGCCCTGACAGTCATAGGACTTTAGTTCAGTACAGTAGGTTACGCAGGCTGCAATGAATGTGGCCCTGACAAGGGAAGAGGTTAATTGGTTAAAGATATACATTGCGGTTCTGCGTCCACGGACTAATGAGCCACCACGGAGGGGCGGAAGTCAGGCAAAGAAGGTGAAACGTTAGGTGTGCGTTGCGGAATTGATCACAATAAGGCAGTAAACACCTGAACACATTTGCTATTATAATCATGGTATTCCTTTCATTTGTGATGATAATCATTTCAGTACCATTTAAAATCATAATTTCGCAGGCTATAGGAACTTGATATGCAAATAAGGTATAACCTAAGTAGGGAGGAGAATGAATAGACTAGGACAAGAAATAATAGAAGGTATAAAGGATCTCATATAAACTGGTCTATTGGCCTTCCCTGTGAGGACCCACTACCGAGAATGTTTCTCTAATGTCGGACGGGGTCTATGACTTGTCTCTGGGGTTATTACAAGAAGATCCGATGACCTACGGTCCTCTCTCTCATCGGAGGCTTCAGAATTATCCCTCTGTGTTGAGCCTCTATCGAGTCCGTATTGTTAGTTGGGACAGGCAGCTAGCAGCAGTCTCGTGCTGTTTATAGTGGCACATGCGAAGGTGCTATTTTACTCCCTTCGAAGGGTAGTCTTATTTATTAGTAATAGCGATGAGATAGATGTTTCTCAATAAGAGAGTCGACTAGGGCGTGTCTATCAACTCCGGCCGCGGTGACGCCGCGACA
>JAHQVK010000151.1 GCA_019634385.1 Myxococcales bacterium
GGTCTTTCCGTGAAACATCCTGACCACAAGAAGTCTCTCCTCGGTCGCGTACCGCCAGGTACGCTCGCCTCGTCGTCAGAACGTTTCACGAAAAGCCTGGCTCGATAGCTACACACTGGGCTAAATCAACAGGCTGCTAGACACACTCAAGGCCCCCAAATAGCTCCATGCCGAACTTAAAGACAAGCCTAAACGTGGATAACGCTCAACTCAGTTTCACCCGCAACTACGCACCAGAAAACCCGTAATTGTAGTCTTTACAGCAACGACGACTTGAATTGATTCTGGTAGAATCAACAAGTCGTCGTTGCTGTACTAACGTACATCAATCACCGGCCACTCCAGCTCCTGAGCGGCTCGGCGTAGTCTGCTATCCGGGTTGACTGCTGCGGGTCGACCGACGACCGCCAGCATAGAGTAATCTGAAAAGCTATCCGAGTACGCATAGCTCCGTAACAAGTCGATATCAAATGCTTGGGCATACTCTTGGATCAGTCTAGCCTTCACTGCTCCAGCTACTATTGGTTTCACAAGCTTTCCCGTAGCTACCCCATCTTTAAGTTCCAGACGATTACTCACGAAGTCGTCCATCCCGAGATGTCGGGCCAATGGCGCTACAAACACATCTAAACTCCCAGAGACAATGACCTGTCGTAAGCCAACCTTCCGGGCATTTTCGACTAGTTCATATATACCAGGATATATATTTGGCCTTAGCACTTCATCGAAATGCTCTTCCGCTAACTCCAAGAGACGATCCTCATACATCCCCTCATATCCTGCGTACAGCATCTCGTTAAAAAAGGCTCTCGAAAACCGGTCAGCAACTAAGAAAGCTGGCAGCTTAGCGAGCCCTTCTAGTGTTTTTAAAATCGACCTAGAAACAGTCACTTCGTTGCGGGTTAGATACAAATAACTATGTACGAGATTGGTTCGAACCAACGTTCCGTCCATATCGTAGAAAGCCGCACTTGTTTCTCCAGCACTATGCGACGCTGCAGTTTTTCCTCGCCAAGGAAGATGTGTTCCCCTCATCATAGTTACACACTCACATCAGTCATAAGAATCGGTGCTAGATGCAGCATGCTAATATCCGGGTTAGGTTTGGTCAGATCTTTGGCGCGCTCAATCGCATCATGCAGGGTAGACGCTCTCTCCCAGCCCATAATACTTGGCACATGTTCGTTCTCAGCTCCGACACAAATAACCTTTCCTACGCGCGCGCGCCCAGCATCTCCCCAATACCACATATAGAAAGGATGTGCTCCATGAAAGGCATTACCTCGACGATACATCTCGATATAGGTAGGATTTTTAGCAAACTCCCGCTCGAAGCGCCTATGTAACTCAAACGAATCACGCGTCTCTGTCAGACATCGATGAAAGAACTCAATGTAACTAGGGTGAAACCTTTGATCAAAGTCATCAAACAGCGGATGAGTAATAATTAGAACCCCACCGTCTCGGACAAGCGGTGAACCCCGATACAGATTATATATATATCCAAGAGCCATCACTTGAACTAGCAAAGGATTGAGAATGCTGTTGGCGTTGTAAGGACTAATGTATGGAATCCCGGTGATTAGCACATCCGCTTGTCCTTTAACGGGAACACAATACTGCTCATAGTTTTTCGCCAAAATCTTACTATGGACGGGCTCTGTCTTACCCGCGTGCACAGCAATAATTTCGTAGGGTGATGGAATCCGATGAAAAATTTCTCGTTTTGCAGCTCGTGGTAATTTTTTTAGTGTCCACCGGAGCGACTGAAACGCCAGTCGGTCGAGCTCACTGAAGTCGTCTTCATTTTTTGCGAGAAAATTCATGCTCTGATCATACATACGATTATTCAGAGCGGTTTCGATGTGGAAAACTTTGAGGTGTTGGTCAAGCACCCGACCGATGCGATTGCCACTATGGGCCAATTCAGACTTTTCAGGATCCATATATCCATCAACTTCAAGCATCGTCTTAGGATTGTGATGTGCTAGGAGTCCCTGATAATCGGTGGTCCCTATCCCCATAGACTTGTGACCACCATCCATAGGTACAAGATTTATATTAACATAGATATTTAGATCCGCCTCAGCACACCAACGATGGGTTTTGACCACCTCACCGAGTTCCGTCTCACCAAGAGTAACAATCGCTTCCGGATCTTCCGCATCATGATTAATGAATTGGTCTGGGTAGTACCGATTAAAGATTTTAGCACCCACGACACGCTTCATCTCAGCAGCAGTCATCCGTCGGTGAAGCGCATTTGCCACCAGCAAGCGAACGTCGTCCACGCCATGATTAGCTAAGATGTCGAGCACGATCGTAAGCACTCGCTCCCGCACGTCCGGCAACTTCATGGACGGTAACGGTAACGATATGTCATCCATGACTATGGTCACCCGCATCGATGGTCGTAGAAGCGCATATAACGGCTCCATTTCCTCAGGGTGGTTCAAGGCATAACGTATTGCTGCATCCGGATGAGGTAGACCACGAATAGGCTGATTAGGGTATATCACCCTCGTACCAATGGGTAACTGCTCGTACTCGAAGTCTTCACCAGCGTGGAGGATGCGAGGGGCGCTGTCAGAATCGATGTAGACGACGTTGTCCTTCTCTCGCGGAATCACTGGGCGGGTTGTCGGCGCCAAGCGCAGACCAGTCAACGACGGAGTGCTCCGTTTGACGCCAGTTTAGCGAGCGTCTCCAAAAACCGCTTCGGTAACCCACGAATTTCGCCTCTAAGTTCGTTCATACTGAATTACCCCACGTTAAAATTTTCCCGAAAAATGATCATGTCGGTCGGCAAATAGAACGTTGAAGGTGGTCCAGCTACCCCGCATTCGCCGTAGTTGAGCAAGCAGCTCCTCCGATTCCTCGTACAACTTAGGGTGGGTATCCAACGCTTCTTCCAGCGCATCCAACGACTGAGCCAACCGCTCCAACCAAGCGAAGAAGGTCCGAGCAGGCACGGTGCGAATCTTGTTCTCAGTATCCACCACAGAAATTTTACCCCCTCGTGCGTATTTGCCGGCCAACTCCCTACGCCGATGACCCAACTCGACACCTAAGAGTTCGCGCATCAGAACATCCACCAGCGGCCCACTCGCCCCATCTAGGTCAATCACCGGAGGTGGTGGTGGTTCCTGCTCCGGAAAAGGCCGGTACATGGGCGCAGACATCGGCACATATTTCGGCAGAGCCGACGTCTGCCGTTCTTCTGTTTTAGAGCGAGATCGAGACGGTGAAGCCACCTCGACGAGTTCACCACGGTCGTTTAGACGCTTCACAACGGCAGGCCCAGCTCGTTTCGTTCTACGACTTGAGGTTGGAAGGCTTGGTTTTGTGTAGGTTACCCCACCTTTAGGCTGGTACATCCCACATTTTCCAAGCGAGGCAGGTACCCTTCGTAGCTCTGGTCGCAAGCGACAAAGACCCTCGGCTACCTCTGCCTCTGGTGGATTCTCGGTTGGGCGCCAAGCGATACAACTTCCACACACCCCCGATTCCCTGGACCAAGCCTCCGGGTTTATCGGATCATCAACTCCCGCCATGCTCCGGATCGTCAACCGCCGGAGGGATGAACACAAGCCTTAGTTTAATTCCCGAGTCCTCAACACGACTCCCTTGTAGTAAAGTTCAGGGAGAATGTTCGATAACAAAAGGGGGCTTTTGGCGTCGGACATCGTCTTTGACTCATCTTTGAATTTCCGGTCACCGTCCCCCTATCGGGGACCTCTCCATCCGCTAGCGAGCATGAGCCCCCTTCCGAGTCCGAACATTCAGCCGACCAGGTACTTTGCAATAGTTCCATGCCGATCTTAAGAACACGACCCAGTGCATACCCTGCACTCCTAGCAGGCCATCGGAAAAGTGAGTTAGGCGCTTCGCGGGTTCTTTTTCCGTGGAACGTCTGGACCGGCTTCGCCTTTCATCGGTTGCATACGCCCGGTATGCGCCCTCTTCATCCGGAGCGTTCCACGGAAAAGATACTTCGCGGATCACCCATGCCACTTTTTCGATGGCCTGCTAGGTATTCAGCTAGCTAATCGGTACATTGTAATCGCAACTTAATTTGATGTAGCTGGAGGAAGCATCTGTTCTATTAGGGTGTGTCTTTACACTCCGGACCGCGTTCTGAATTGTTTCCCACGTTTGTCAGGGGTCGGTGGCTTCGCCACCCTTTAGAGGCCCGCGGCCCGGTACGTCCCGTGCCCTCCCTCCGGGCCCACCCCTCATCAACGCGGGACACGGCGTCATCTCCACAGCCGGAGGGTAAAGACACGCCTAGTCTCTTCATAGCTCTACTCGGTTGACTTTAATATATCTTGGTAATCTTAGATATAACTTCGAGAATTGATGCGTGTGGGTTGTCGGAACAATCATAGCCATCTCAATTTGAGGTATCAGGAGACCACCTGTCATCATAGTGCTATATGTGTGATTCATTGAGCTTTGGCCAAGTACTTACGCTTAAATACTTCTATCTATCTATAAATAGACTAGGGCGTTTCTTTACCCTCCGGACCGCGTTCTGACTTTTTTCCCTCACGGCGCCATCTCCACAGCAGGAGGGTAAAGACACGCCCTAGTCGTAAAGCACTCCTAGCAGGCCATCGGAAAAGTGAGTTAGGCGCTTCGCGGGTCCTTTTTCCGTGGAACGTCTGGACCGGCTTCGCCTTTCATCGGTTGCATACGCCCTCTTCATCCATAGCGTTCCACGGAAAAGATACTTCGCGGATCACCCATCCCACTTCTCCGATGGTCTGCTAGTCCAAATCAACCGGTTGCTTTAACATCGCTACACCATTCATCGGGTTGTCATCGCGCTCGCACCATCGGCTACCATCCTTGCAGATGCGTCCCAGAACAGGCTAACGAACTCGACCAAGTACTCAGCTGCTACATATTCTCAACCAATGGCCATACTCCGACGGGGCTTATACCCTATTTACTCGTGATTCTTGCGCGAGTCAGCCTGATCCGAACCATTCGACACCCTAGGCGCGGTTCTTCCTTGAGCGCTGACCCATCCCACACGAACTGACAACAGCAACGCGGCTAAGGTCCATAAGTCAGAAACATCCGACCACGACTGAGCTCCCCGCACTGATCCACACCCCCCTCCACTGACAAGAACTATCCCGCACAGTAGTGACCACCGGATTGCCCCTATGCCCCACCCAAACCACGCATTAATACTAGGTGAAAGTTGGACACCTGCAAATCCAATGGCCGTAACCATACCCATCAGGATAAGCAAATGATTGGAAGGTCGGCTATATCGACCCCAAGCGGAAAGGCATAACTCAACAAAAGCCTGGAGTAACAGCGGTAGCATGACCAAGCCAGCCACATCCGAGAGCTTGCCCGTGACTACCGCTGGCCCGCGCCCCTTTAACCATTGGTCGTTTATCACAAGCAGAACTGTTGCCACCATGTACATTGGATGCAATACACCTGCACCCGCTCCTCGGTCTTTACGCATAGTTCGCCCACGCAAGAATCACTGAACTAGAACCGTTGAATGCGAAAGACAATCTGTGCGCTCTCGGGTGGTCTTGACATTTCATTATCCCAATTGATGCCGGCTCTAATTAACCACTGAGCACGCACTTGTCCGCCACCAGTCAGCTCAAAACGCAACACGTAAATACGCGAGCAACGAGCGTCCACACAATTCATCCGACCCTGTTCATCCACTAACAAAAAGGTTCGCGATTCCGGAAGTCGAGCCACGGCAACAGTGCTGGGCAAGACTCGATCACCCGAAAGTACAATCTGACTGATCTCTCCCATAACCGATTGCGGACCAATGCCGGTCTCGACAGTGCGAAAATCCATTTCCACCTCAACAAACTCTGTCCACTGGCGGTCCGCAGGCAAAGATTCAGGCACGGTCTCCACCGAGAGTACATAAGTTCGCGTAGGGCGTTGATCTGAAAGAAGCAATGAAGGCCCAGGAAAACTAGAAAACACATCTACGCTTTGCTCATCAGGTGATGAAGCGAGCAATGCTGTTACGGAAGTTATAAATATCACCCATATTTTGGCTTTTTGTACCACACGAATCCTTTCTCTCCTCGTATCCTCTTGATATATAAAAAGACTTACTTCATACCTGCCAATGCACTCGGTGTACCCAATGACGATCAATAAAACCCTTTGGAGTTTGGATACTTCGGCTCGGTTTCGCCCCATCCCATTCACCAACCTCCATCTTGATCCCGTTCCATTGTTTGAGGTCTCTTCACCCTCATCATTTGGTATGGTTCAAGCAACTGCAATCCAAGTTCATCTGCTTTGGTCATTTATCACACCACAGACTCTTGATTCAGCGCTCCATAATGTGCCGACTGACCGTGAAAATTCACTAAGTTTTCTTCTCAAATGCCGCGCAACCGGTATCCTCCGCCCAACAAATCCTGACACCTCGCTCCCTTCTACTCCGGATCGGGTACCCAACCCTCACACCTTTGCTGAATGTCCCGCATATGACCCAGATAGTCCTCCTTTTTTTGCTTTTCTGGGTGTTCCCAGCGATAGCCAAACCACCGGTCAGCCCGGAACTCGATTTGGTCCCACGATTATTCGATCAGCATCCCTTAGTGCTTGCTACACTCTCGATCCGCTTACGCAAGTACCTCTGGGATTTTATGATTTCAGTTCTGAGTGCAGGATACTTTCTGGAGCCTCCATGGCCGACGCTGGGGATATCTATATCGCTCCGGGCGATAATATGGAAATAATCTATCCACGGATTACCCGAGTTATTCAAGATCTCTGCGACAGCGGATGTGTACCACTGATCATGGGCGGTGATCACTCTATCACCGCCGCCATCATTGGCACCTTATCTCATGAACCTCTCCAAATCATTCATTTGGATGCTCACATGGATTTCGGACCTCTGGAGGACAACAACTTATCAAGCATCCATCATGGAAATGTCTTCACATATATCCTTGAGAATGAGAGCCACGTTGAGCATCTACATCAAATCGGCTTGCGGGGAATTGTAGAGGCAAGCGTTGAACCCAATATATCTGATAAAGTATCATCAGTCGGTATGGATCGGATCCGCTCACCACCGAATGGGTTGTTCAACTCCCTAAGCGTATTGGTCCCTACCCGCTCAACGTACCTAAGTATAGACATTGATGTACTCGACCCCGCCTTTGCAAGCCACACTGGAACACCAGTCTCAAACGGTTTTTTTCCCTCTGAGATGCGCCTGTTGATTCGACATATTTGCGAACACTTTCGAGTTGTGGGGGTCGATGTTGTGGAGGTTTCTGGAACTGGAGGGTCTGCAAACCAAACCGGTTCGTTGGCCGTCGAAATCCTTTTTACAGCTGCCGCCGGGATTTTTCAGCAGCGAACACCCGACTCTAGGACGTGTCTTTAACCTCCGGCGGCGGAGATGACGCCGGATCCCGCGTGTGTGAAGGTCGGCCACGGAGGGAGGGGTAGGGGTACCGGGAGAAACGCAGATCACTGGATATTTTGCCAAAGCAGGGGAGTCATAGACCGCACCGGACATTAAAAACTCAGCCAAGCAGCCGGTTTTCTGACCGAGGAAGCCTCCTTCGGCCGTTTTCCGTGGAACACAATATCAACCGGCTTGCGCCTTTCTCTGGTTACATCCCCCCTGTGTGCGCCCTCTTCATCAACAAATTCCTGGAAAGTCTGACGCTCTATCATCGCTTGATATATCAACAGCCCTTAGTAGTCGGTTGATCTAGCCCTACACGCATCTATCGGCCGGTTTTCCGTGAAAGGTCCTGACCGCTAGCAGGCCATCGGAAAAGTGGGATGGGTGATCCGCGAAGGTTCTTTTCCGGGGAACGCTCCGGATGAAGAGGGCGCATACCGGGCGTATGCAACCGATGAAAGGCGAAGCCGGTCCAGACCTTCCACGGAAAAAAGACCCGCGAAGCGCCTAACTCACTTTTCCGATGGCCTGCTAGAAGTCTCTCCTCGGTCACGTACCGTCAGGTACGCTCGCCTCGTCGTCAGAGAGTTTCACCAAAAGCCGGGCTCGATAGCTACACATGGACAAATCAACCGGCTGTTAGGATGAGAAACGCCCCTGTCTATTCGGTAGTCTCAGCAAAACGCGGCCAATCATTGAGTCTTAGTGGCAATCTCGGACGAAGCACTTTGCTTAGCAGTCATCAGACGCTTGATCCATGGGGCGATTTTTTTCTTAAAAGCAGTCTTATCCCGAGCTGGAATGCGCTTCGTTCGAGGCGCAACGTTTTTGCTAGGATTGAGATACCTACCATTTTTCTTTAGTCTGAAGTCCAAATGTGGTCCTGTAGACCGCCCAGTGCTACCAACTTTGCCAACAATAGTACTTTGTCCAACTCGTGCGTTTTTCCGCACCAAAATTCTGGATAGATGGAGATAGAATGACTCATAGCCACCACTATGACGGATCCGCACCATATTACCATTGGGACCAGCCCTCCCAGCAGCGATAACCGTACCCGAGGCCACTGCCCGAACTGGCGTTCCAGTTGGTGCCGCATAGTCTATACCACCATGGAAATGGCGTCGGCCAAGAATTGGATGTCGGCGAAAACCAAAACCGGAGCTAATACGAGTATACTTTAGGGGGGAGCGCAAGAAGGCCCGTTGAGCTGCCCGACCCACTTCATCATAAAAACCGCGGGTGCGCGTTTGGGGATTTCTATACCAGTATAATCTTTTTGTACCGATTGGACTTCCCCCTGTACCCACATATTCGGCAGCGTAGATTTGCCCGTATCGAACTAACTCGCCCCGATGGGAATATTTTTCTACAAAGAAACGAAACTTGTCCCCTTTGCGCGTCTCATGGAAAAAATCAATATCGAACCGAAAGGCCTCGGTGAGGTCAGCTGCAAGAGCGGGGGACTCACCGGATTGTTCAAAGGCCATCCATAGGGAGTGTTCAATCTTGCCCGCTACTTCAACAACTTCCCGCTTGAGTTCCACATGAAGCCGGTGCCCAGTGAGGGTACCGTTTATGTCCCGCGCAACGTAGTAAATTTTATCCGGAGCGGGCTGGTACTCAAAGCGACCTAGTTCGCCACCAACAAGAAGATCAATTCGGTAACGATCGCCAGGCCGTGACTTAGTAGGATTAAAGTGGTGTGCCAACGCCCGCACTGTTCGGTCCGCTTCGCCATCAGAAAGGCCAGCCGCAACCAACATGTTTGCCATGAATTGGTTTGGCTGAATTTCGCCTTCGACCACCACTAGATCTGGTGTGGGAGGACCTTCCTCACCAACTAGCATTCCGTCGTCCAATGGCTCAGCGGCGGTTTCGGTCTCAGCTTCTGTAGGAACAACCTTGGGCTCGGTGAAACCCATAATATCTGCCGGATGAGACATCTCAGTCTGCACCGTTGACGTAGATGTATATACCAGTGCCTCGGCAGGTCTTGGCAATACCGGCTGATTCCCCGGTGTCTCCTCGAGTAGTTGGGTCCCCCCATCACTCGTAGAAGCGGTTTCGACCCACAGTTTAGGCGGCGGATTTAACGCTGAGCTCGCAGCTGTAGTCAGAAGCACATAAATTAGTCCCAACAACAGAGCTACGCCTACGCCAGCTCCCACACCCATAAGGAAAACATAGCTTTTTGGCATCGGTAGCTTCCGACGATAGGAGGAGTGCGTGGTGCGCTCGACAGCATCTTTCCCCACCGTCATCGCTCAGACCTCGGCATGCCCAAACGATACGGCACGAATCGGCATTGGAAAACTCTAAGCTCACACCCATCACCGATGTTTGGTCAGCATCTGCCAATAGCTGCGCGTGCCCTACAAGCCTGGTATTCGCGAAAAACCACCGAGAGGCACTCACCTGGTACACCCTTATGCGCAAAATGTTGTTCATCGTTTGCCCCACTCACGGGACGTGCTACGCGGCAATCAACGCGGACGTACACACTCGTCCTTGCTCTGATAGGAGAAAATCAGCATGACTATGGTTGGACAGCAAGCGCCCAAATGGCGCGCTACTGCTTACGTTAACGGCGAAGACAAAATCATTTCTTCCGATGACTATAAAGGAAAGTGGCACGTACTCTATTGGTATCCACTCGACTTTACATTTGTTTGCCCGACAGAGATCCGTGGATTTCAGTCGCTGCTCAACGACTTTAAGGATGACGGGATCGAAGTTGTTGGTTGCTCAACAGATTCGTTCTTCAGTCACAAGGCATGGTTCGGTGACCGAACCACATTTGCTGAAAAAATCAGTCATCCAGTGGTCGCCGATACCAGTCATGAGTTCTCAAAAGCCTTTGGTGTCCTCAAAGAGGATCTTGGCGCAGCTTTCCGTGCGACCGTAATCATAGATCCACAAGGCGTCATCCGCTCTATGGTGGTGAATGATCTTTCCGCTGGGCGTAGTCCTGCTGAAACCCTCCGCACAGTACAGGCACTCCAATCCGGAGGACTTTGTGGTGCGGATTGGAAAAAAGGCGAAGACTTCGCTGGCTAAGTGTTCCAAACAATAGAAGTCTATTAAGCCACTTAGCTGGCTGTAGTCGTGACGTGACCGCTGGCGTCGTCACTGATGCGCAACCTTATAGGTTAAGCTCCTACCAGCGTCGGCGGTCATGTTTCGGACCAAAACAGAGCGGGTACCACCCTGATGACTCTAGAACCCAGCCCGCAACTTTACGCGATTCGCGTAGGCAGTGTGCATCAAATATTTGGACTAAGGGTAGCATACGGAGTGTATGTAACCGGTGAGTGCCAACATGGCCTTAATTGGTTACATACGCCGAGTATGCGTCCTCTTCATTCAAATGTTCACAGCCAAATACAGCAGAAATCACTTGGGTTGAACCCAAGTTCCTGCTTCTAGGCGGGGCTAGGCCCCGCTGCGCGACCCCGTGTTGGTTCTAACAGAATCAATTCAAGTGGTCTTTGCTGTACCTTAGTGGATTGCGCTAGCTCTATTCAACTGACGGTGTAAATCGGTCTTTAAGGTCAGCGTAGAACTATTGCAAAGAGTCACGGGGCCATAGCCAGCTGACTCGAGGTCACCGATCGGAGGGAGAACCGTAGGTCACCAGACGTTCAGGTAGATCACAGCGAGTCATCGACCGCATCGAACGGTAAGAACACGCCCTAGTTACGGCTCTATTTGACGGAGTTGTTGCGGGTGCTCATCCAGTGGCCATGGAAAGACTTGAAACCCTCGACGGTAAGACATGGGACAATTTCGTACAATCACCTACCGCTGTCCTCATTCTTGGGAAAAGCGACTGTGAAGCATGTCTGTCATGGACAAAGGATCTGACCCAGTTCCTAGTGACAGATGAGCAATACAAGGACGTACGCTTCGGAAAAATTTTCCTTGATACTCCAGGATTGGTCTCCTTTAAGAGAGCCAGTCCTTGGCTATCTGAAGTAGATGTTTTGCCCTACAATGTGATCTATCGAAATGGAGAACGAGAGAAGATGTTCGCAGGCAGCGGTATAGAACGCCTTACCAATCGTCTTCAACGGCTTATAGAAACATGAATAAAATCGACTCAGTGCCATATCCTGGCTCAGCTTGTGTCGAGGTAAGTAATCTAGCTAAGAAGCATATTAACGGGTTGCTACCATTACCATACCCACGAGATACACTCTATTCTTAGGCGCAACTGATGGCCGGGGGTGTCGATACCGAAAATCAAGACGGCCTGATCGGTCGGATCATCGCGGGGAAGCTGCGAATTATTGAACTGTTGGGAACTGGCTCTATGGGCCGTGTGTATCGCGCCCATCACATGTCCTTGGAAAAGGATGTTGCGATAAAGGTACTCCGAAGCGCGGTTGCATCGGATCCTACTCGCTCGTTTCGCTTTGCCAGAGAGGCACGCGCCGCTAGCCGACTTAACCACCCCAATAGTGTCGCCATTCTCGATTTCGGCGAGGATGGCGATGACAAGCTGCTCTATATAGCGATGGAGCTCCTCGACGGCGTCGATTTACAAACTGTCATCGACGAAGGCTCATTACGAATAGAGCGTATATGCCACATCATGATCCAAGCACTTGCTGCACTCGCAGCGGCCCACGATGCAGGGATTATCCATCGAGATGTGAAGCCCTCTAACATCGTTCTCGTAAAGCAGAAGAATGATGAGGGCCAACTTACAGAGGTAGTTAAGGTGTGTGACTTTGGCGTTGCTAAGCTCTACAATGCCAAAAATGACACCCACGAAGGTAATAGAGGACCCCAACGAGTTATCGGCACCCCGCTATATATGTCCCCGGAACAAGCGCTTGGAGAAAAGCTCGATCCCCGAACGGATGTCTACAGCTGCGGTGTAATCATGTACGAGATGCTGACTGGCGAACCGCCGTTTTCTGCTGAGACACCAATGGGTGTACTTATGAAACATGTGTCGGACCCAGTAAGACCTCCATCGGAACTGATATCTCATGTCAACGAGGAGCTAGAGGCACTCATCTTGTGGTCTCTGGAAAAAGACCAGATGCTACGACCATCAACCGCCAGGGAGCTCCGCAATGGTCTTCGAGCCTTCCTGGCGGGCAAAGCGGGTACTATACCCGCGCTGAGTCGCTATGGAATCACCCAGCTTGCTGATGAAGGCCCCTGGAGTGGCCCCACTCCATACTATCAGCTCGACATTCCTCCTCCTCCCCGAGCCAATAGCCAGGAGGCTCTTCAGCCCCGCTTAGCAGTGCCTCAAGGCACTGACTATGGACTCACCTCGACTCCCCATCAAGCGTTGGTTGAAGACCTTGCTCTGCTGCCAGCCTCATCGTTTGAAGGTAGTTACCCAAGCAGTGCACTGCAAAGTATTACTTCCGAGCAGCCTGAGAATAGTTTTGTTACTCGCCCGACCCAACTTAAACACTCAATAACTCACCGTCATGCACCTCCTCGCGGAGTGCATGTTCCATGGGAGGTTCGCCAAGCAGAAACCAATCATGTAAGCAGTGTGAGCTATAACCAAGAGAGCCCATCCCCTCCAAAAAATAGGGACACTTTCTCTCGACCTTCATTTTTTCACGCCCGGGAGTACCTACCAGAGGCAGAAACCTTAGATGAAGAAATTCCCATAGAAAGTCCCCCGCCGCGACCCATCCAAACAAACGACGAACCCGGTCCAATAGAGTCCCCATCAGCCCCACGCATCGTGACAAATATGCTCCACTACCTGTGGAAACGATATGGCTTAGCACCCAATCGGAGTATTCCCAGCAAAGGCTTTTGGGTTCGCGATAGTAACGGTCAGGACCTTGGGCCATTAACGTGGTCTGAAGTTACTCATGTCCTCCGAATGGAAGCGACCGAGGGAGATGCAGAGGAAAGCTCTGTATCTGCCGATCGTCTCAATTGGATCGCTGCTCCCCGCTTTGTTAGACTCGCCGGGATCGAAGCTATTTTCACCGACAATCAATCGATCCCTGCCCACGCAAGATATCAAGGAAGCCTCGATGAGCGGAGCGTAACTTCGCTGTTCGGATTTATCAGCCATCGAGAAGCTACAGGACGACTAACATTGAAGGTAGAATTAGATCGCCGCAATGCCTATTTTGAAATTCATGTCGACGAGGGCCGTCCTACATTTGTCTTCACCAACGAGCCTCATCTTCAGCTTCCCAATTTACTCATTAGCAAAGGGCTATTAGTGGAAGAGCGTCTCCCACTGTACATACAGACTGTTCTGCAAACCGCAATCACCTTGGAGCAAGCTGTTCGACAGGACGTGCAGTTTGACGTCAATGAGTATCGGAATGCAGTCATGAAAGAACGCCTCAGACACCTTCTACGTTGGCGTCAAGGTTTTTTCGCGTTCGACGAAAATAGTCGACCTGCTCGCCATCGCCCATTCGCCCCATCACTATTAGCTCTCCTGCCAGACCTTGTGTATAGAACACTCTCAGACGAAGATTTAGAGCGGGAATTTGCCTCTATGAAACATCTCCCGGGTACCCGGGCCCTCGAGGCCACCGAGCGTCTTCAAGATATGGGTCTTACACGTAGTCAACGAGGAGTCGCTGAACGCCTACTCGCTGCCAACCGACTTGATGATGTAATCCCTAGCAAGGGAGACAAAAGGAAGGCTTATACTACAATGGCTTATGTTCTGAGGGAAACAGGTCTTCTTCAAGCATAGTCTTTTATATAAAAACATGTCATACGAATTTCACTGTGCCTGAATACATTAACGACAATCTGTCACAGATTATACCTTATCTAACCGAATCAGTAGGAACATTTCTGTTTAGCTCGTTGGGAGGAATTTTTTTCCTATTGGTTGGATTTGCCTTTGCTGGTTGGGCGAGGAAACTCGTTCGACGCATTGCCGACAGGAGCAAGCTAGATACAACCTTATCTACATTCCTAGCTAGTGCCATCCGCTATGCGATCATCGCGATGACTATCCTGTCCGCGTTGAGTCTGTTTGGTATTGAAACAACAAGCTTTGCGGCCGTCATTGGTGCTGCTGGTCTCGCCATAGGTCTAGCCCTCCAAGGGACACTTGGCAACTTGGCTTCAGGACTATTACTAATAGGATTTCGACCGTTTAAGGTTGGTGATTTTATCCGTACTAACGGGGAATCAGGTACGGTCGAGGAAATACAGCTTTTCTCAACTATTCTGCGCACGGTTGACAACCGCGCCATCATTATTCCGAATGGCCCTGTATTTAACAACAACATCGAAAACGTCACAGCCAAACCCCAACGCCGGGTGGACATCACCGTTGGGGTGGACTACGCCGCCAACCTCCAACAGACCAGGGACGTCTTATGTTCAGTTTATACCGATGTAGAGAATATTCTTACTGTGAGTACTGGAGCCCCCGCAGACCCAGTGGTGGTCCTCACAGAACTCGGTAGCTCATCCGTTGACTGGGCCCTTCGAGTTTGGTGCCCCGCTGATAAATATTGGCCGATCCGTGAGAAGCTACTAGAACGAATAAAAAATAAGCTCGACGAAGCAAATATCGGCATTCCCTTCCCTCAAATGGAGGTTCATTTAGCATCCCCACCAAACAGAACAACAATCGCAGCGGCTAATTAATAGTGATATTGTCTTGGCTAGGTCGATTTCGAGCTAACATAGTGTGAGCGATCAATTCCCTTAGATTCCTATCAACACCGGTGGAAGGTACTTCCAGAAGCTCGTGGTGTATTGCCTCATAAAAAAGCCCCGGAAACCGATCGCGAACTTCTTCTAAAGTAAACACGCGTACAAACCGATCTGCGTGATAGGTTGCTCCCAATGCCAGTTCTATCTTCCCTGGTCCTTTGACCTGTTCGGCCAAAAGCAAATCAGCCATATGTCGCACAAATCCGAGAACATTCATCGGAGTATCCTCTGGGAGGAGATTATCTTCTCGTACTATCGCTATTAGATCTTCAAGCTCTGGCTTTCTAATCTCTAGCACACATATAGCAGCGGACAATACCGTATCCCGAATACGAAGCTTGATATATGGCCCAGTCAGGCCTTCAGTAAAGGCCGCCACATGCTCCTTACCATCAATATCCAGACGAAGCGTAAATCGTGAGCGTCGTTCCACTACCTGCACCATCCGACGCTCACCGCGAATCAGAAGCACAAGCTCTGCACCTTCAACAACGTCTTCGTTGGTAATAAGTTCTCCAGCCGTCGTCCATAGATAGTCAGCAATATCTACAGAGTCATTCACCCGCAGTTCTTTATCACCTCGAAGATCTTCAAAAGCTTCATAAGCGGCATCACGAACCCGAGTCACAAGCGATCGCCCCTCATCGTCCGGAGGCATAGCACGGATAAAGTGTCCCATAATGCCCCCACCATCTTCCCGTCCCCAACCCACTGCATGGCGTATCCGACCCAGACCCGATCGTATTCTTGTAGCCCCTGCGCTGTTGAGGTCCCCCCACGCAAAGTAAAAACAGCCATTCTCACGGACCAACCCGTAGAACTCATCCCCCAGCTCAAAACCAGCTACGTAGTCGTTCTCTCCCTCCGGTGCTTGAGTGCCATCTCTAAATCTATGGAGCAAGCGCTCACCCGCAATGCGCATGGCCACACTGCCCTGCCAGAATCCATCTCGTGCAATGGCTGCGTGCACCAAGGCCCGCACATCCCCTTGAACGGCCATGCCCTCCAAATCAACCGGCACCAGTTCATGTAGGTAGTCCATCATCTCCGCCATGACTTCCGCAGGACCGTCATCCATCTGGTTGGCGAGCTCCTCAAGCTCGTCCTCGGAGGTGCTATTCCAGCGATATACAGTGGTACGATAGTCGATTTTTGCCATCTGAATCGCGATGTGCCCCTGCAATTGACCAAGCTTAGCCGCCCGGAATGCATCGTCGTTCAACCGCTGAGCAAGCACATGGGAGGCCGACTTCTTGTCGCTGGCTCGAGTCATCGCAAAGCCAAACTTAAAATGCACCTCATCGATATGGGTTCGTGGTTCATCTCCCCACACTCGGTCGACAATCCATTGACGAGTCTCTTGTGCGGCTATGCTCTCAATAAGGGCCATTGTATCTTCAGAGCCTAAGTCCCTCACAATCAGGCGAAAAGATTTTCCTGCTTTGTGGCATGCGTGGAGCCCCGGTACTTCTCCAAAAAGTAGCTGAAGACGCTCACCCAAGGCACGAACAAAAGCGGCCCCAATGCGGTGGCTATGGCGGACTGCAAAGCGTTTGAACGCCTGATATTCCACCGCCACAACGGTAAGTCGCTCTACCTGGCCATTGATAAACGCTTCCGCCTCATCAAGCAGAAGGTCCCGGTAAGCTTGCAGCCCCCGACCAGGAAGACCGGGTTGATCAGAGGATGTCGCCAATCGATACGCAGAACGAATCTCTTCTCGATCCTCACGTGGCGCCTGCGCGGCCTCCATCTCTTGAGTTATACTGGCAACTACTAATCCAAGCTCTCGCTCTGTAGGGCGTCGACGCCGACCAGCAGCTACGACATACCATCCCTCGCGATCAGCCCGCTGCTCGAAGGTCAGGCGGCGGCCATGCGGCGTAACCCCAGTAATCATAAGGGTATCAGCACGCCGAGCAAATCGTACTAACTGGAGAGCTTCCCCTGGTGCAACCAAACGAACCATCTCGGTGGTAGGCTCTAGCCCATCAACTGAGGAGAGCGTCTGGTTCGAATCCGGCACCCTCCCATTATCGGGATGAGGCTCGATAACTGAACCATGATCACTTTCCCGAGCGGAACTGGGCAACAAGGGGCTGTTCAAAGTTTCCGACAAAGGTGAGCCTTTGTGAACTTTCAACTTATCCAGCACCGCCTCGTTCTCGCTTCCGGCAGACATCTCCAGGTACTACTACTACAAAGACCCTGTGCCTTGAGAATTCAAAAGCCAGTACCTATTCAAATACTCTCCCCAAAGACATCCGCCGCGTATTTTCCGTACCCCAGATCACTCTTGATGCTTTTCGCTTATCCTACGAGTAGGCGTTCTTACTTCCACACGAAGCTTATTTTGTACCGCAAATGTTTCTGCTCGCCCGTGCCGGAGTCGAACCCGAGCTGGTGGCGTCTGCCAAACTCCCGCATACCTGGCGGTTGCCTCAAAACGCCCCACCCACTTACCTTGTGCATCCAAGTTTTTTGTTAGCGAATATCCCCCTATGCGGGGAGTCGCATCCGCCGGAGCAGTTTCCACCTCCAAGCCAGCAGGTATCGGTATATCAATGAGCACCTTCTCCGGCTGGTCACTCTGGTTGCTAACCGTCACTACTATCGTAATTGGGCGTCCTTCTATCACTCGCCCCGCAATTCTTTCATTGGCAGCATTTAATTGTTGCACATCTATATGGAGGGTGTCGGACAATAGCCGGTCCGGCTGACCAGCCAACACCAAGGCAACTTCTGCACTTCCTGGTCCCTCAACTCTAATTTCTGGGCGCTGGCTCAGCCGCTCGTCCAGCCGGATAATGGACACATATTTGGATCGAACTCGACGTTCAATGACTCCGTCGAACAACATATACCCCCAGTAAGGCTTGTGCCCCAACCGCTTCGCTCTCATTGATAGCGCTACCAGCGCCATCGCCTCCTCAACCGGATGGGTCCATCGAGAAGCCCGCGCCGCGGAGGTGAGCGCCGCCTCTAAAACTGATGATGCCGCCACCTCCAATGAAGCTGATTCCAAAGCAAACAGGGCGAGAGCATTTACCATAGTTGGCCCCATCCTTCCTTTCCGCGGCCCGGGAAACGAAACAATAGGTACCTCAAGCTGGCCGTCTGTACCCAAGCCTCCCAACAACGCATCCGTAGCCACTTTGAACGCGATGCGATCAGCCCGACTGGAGTTTGGACGAACCTCTCCTTGAACGGCCTGCCCCAAGCGCGCCAGCAGTAGCCGCGCATACGCAGCTGCGTCGGGGTCTGAAGACGACGCCACAACGTCGACCAAGGTTCTCCGAGCCAATGTGATCATCTTGCCAGAAGCAATTGCCGCATGCGCCGCACAAACCCGGACCCAAAGATCCGCATCCTCAAAAGCTGCGGGAAGTCTCTGCAACGCCGCACGGTAGGTTTTCGAACCTCGTAGTGAACGAGTAAGTTCAGGCAAGAGTGACGCCGCCAAAACGGTTGCTGCCGCTTGCTCTCCATCAAGCGGCGAGGCGGTAAGCAGCCCCTGAAGCGCAGCTGAAAATCGGAGAACAGGCTGACCGCCCACCACAAGGCTCGCTCGGCGAGCACCAAGCTGTTCCGGCGTAGGCAAAACCGCCGGAGAATCAGTGACCGCAGTTGCCGCGCGTCCTCGCCAATAAAGGCCCTCATCGTGTATACGCACCACCTCTCGAGAGACCTTCGTCTCGCCCATAGAAATCACGAGAGGGCCCTCTATGCCCGCGTCAGCGAGCACTCGAACTTCCTTGAGCTCACCCGGTTTAAGAACCACGGGGGTCACCGCTGGTTCAGCCTCGGCAAATCCAGCCCCATTAAGCGCCAAAGTCACCGTTTTGGACTCAGAACTACCGTTCTCAAGCATTGCTGGAACCGCCAAACGATCACCGATTCGAACCGCTGTTGGCGTAGCGATATCTAGCCCGAGCCCATCACCGACCACTCGCTCGGCAGTCGTGACTGCTAGCTGCCCACCGGAATACACCAGTGCCATGACGCGAATCCGCCCGGAAACAACCGGCCAACGTAGCTCAGCTTGTCCGGTCCCATTAGCCCGAAGTGGTAACCATCTGGTGGCCACGGCCATACGTCCGGGGCGCAAGCGAGGCATCTGTTCATAGCTCCTCAAAGATCGTAGCGTATGCGGACGAATAATCGCCGGATTATCAAAGGCCGCACTCACCAGCGTATCCAAAGCTGATTCTTCCGGCTCAACAGCCATCCAACTCTTCAGCAAAACTTCGGAGGGTGCAGACGCAGCCTCAACCGCCAGTAACCGAAAGACCCCCGGCTGAGTAAGCCTCTGTGCTTCGAGCTTTACAATACTCTTCGTCCCCGGCTGCAGAACATCATCCACAGTTAAGGCCACCGAGAACTCGGATGATGGAACCTCCGTTGGAGGCAACACCGCTGCAGACCACCGACCTTGTGTGCCAACCAACAAGCCAGTGAGTGTTTGGCCTCCTAGGCCAATTCGATGTTCTGAGCTTACCGACGTTTCCAGCGAAGCTTTGTAGCGGCCAACAGTGTCGTCTTCTTCAGTGAGCAACAAGCGCCCGGAAAACGGAAGAGCAGCTCGAACACCTCGCGAACTCCGGTGAAGCACCAACGACAATGGCCGGAGCGTCTCTTCTGCCCCTCGAACCCATACCGTGCGCTCCGCTGCCCGTCCAGCTCGGATCAACCACGACCCACCATGAGGGGGGACAAAAGGAATCACTGCGGAGCCATTGACCAAAGCCAACTTGAGCCGCTCTAGCTCACCTTCCGTCGACGAGAAGACAGCGGGTGTTAGTCGTCCGCCAGGCCGCACAAAACTCCCCAACCTGGGCTCAAGCGGTAAAATTTCGAGCTCAACGGTCCCCGTGGCTGGTTTGCCCATCGAATCTACTACCTTCACCACTGCTTCCAATGGTTGACCAGTTTCCAGGGGCTTAGGAGGCATCTCAATTTCCACATATGTACCGGCTGGGGCATGTAAGGTCGTCGCTTGCCCGCTGGCAGCACCTCTAGCATGAGCCTCAAGACGCACCGACCACGGTCGAGTCCCCCCGGGAGGAGCTGGACAGCGAACAAGTTGTCTTTCACCCCGCCCAATCTCGACGGCTATGGGTCCGAAAGCCTCCATACGCTTCTCTGGTTCGGGCAAGCCACCATATCTGTCTTCAGGCTGGTAGTAACAGACACCATGGATAGGCTCTGCGTGGGACTGACCGGCCCTCGACACAGAAAAAGTAAGCGCCTCATCTCTCGACTCCACAATCATTCGAGCGCCGTGCAGTCGACGACGCTGTACCTTAAGTGGCACCTCAGTTAGCAACGTCCCTGTGTTGTCCTGAAGCCGAAGAAAATATGAGCCAACTTCAGCACTACTCGGTACAGCAAACTCACCAATCCCTGTACCATCGGGCTGAAGTTCAATCGTGGTTTGTGCTTCTCGCCCTCCCCGAGGACGCTGAAGGGATACATGTACTTCCTTGCTCACCCGGCGGTTTCGAGCATCGTGCGCAACCACAGAGACATCAAGGGTCTGGTCAGGAGCTACAACCACCCGATTCGGAATCAACCATGCTTGGCGTTCCGGGCGGCCACTACCCCGGATCGCGGCCGGTCCTCGTAACGGTAGAACCGCGTATCGTCGAGTATCATCCTCGGCCACCGCCAATGCGGCAGTACCATGCGCCCACTCAAGTTTTCCCGTCCCAAAACTATCCGTGAGGGTTGACGCCAAAACTTGACCGCCCACCCCAAGTATTTTGATCGAGGCGTTTGCCACTGCCCCTTGCAAGTCCTGAACGCGAGTCCAAGCATAACCCCTTCTACGCTTCACGATGAGTTCCAAACCGCGTCGATTCAGATAGCGAATATCCCGAAGCCACGGACGTTGTTCGTCCTGGACTTCGATCAATACTAACCCCGGGGGCAAGCCATCTAAAAGCGGAGAAATATTGATCGGCGTGCGACCATCTTGTTCAGCTTCCAATAGAATAGGTCCAACCATCGGTCCTGACCACGCTTTGGGAAGTGGCTGAGCAGGCACCAGTTGATCAACCACAAGGCCTACTAGTTCAGGTGGTACCGGGCGGGCAGTGACAACCAGACCGCGAACCGCATGGTGTTCTACGTGTAACCGTGCACCTGGCGCTAAATTCAGTAAGGGCTGGACGGACAAAATTCGCAGCGCCGGCGCCAAAGGAGGTAGTTCCAATACCCATGCTTTGGGCGCTGGAAGCAGGGGTGGACCAATTTGCAGGCTGGCTGTCGTTTCCGGAGAAAAAGCGCCCAATATCCAGGGACCATCCGGCGACAGGGCCGTACCTATAGAGGGCCCCGCGCCTCGAACCGACCCAACCAAACGACTGATAGGCACGTCTGTCGCTAAATCAATAGCCACCACCCATCGCGCCCCAAACTGCACAGGTCGGATACTTTCAACCTGCGGCGCCTCGGGCTCAATAGGAACCGAACGCACGATCGTCTTACCCAGAGGCGCCCCCCCCGCAGTACTCGCCAAACCAGCATCAACATATACAATGACCTCAGAGGGCAGATCAGCAGATTTAGGGAGTTGCACTTGTGCATATAAACGACGAACCGGCCCTTGCTCGCGAACGGAGTAATGTGTTTGCTGCCTACGCGCTCCACCACGGACGCTAAGAGGAAATAATGTGCCTTGTACCGAGCGTAAAGCGATCGCTGCTTCTGCTTCACCCAGGTCAACAGGATGAGAAAAGCGAACCATAAATTCTAACCCATGCTCGGTGACCCAACCTCGAAGATCTTCCAGTCCAAAAGCAAGCGTTCGGAATTTAACGACCCGATCCCCAGCAAGAACACCATTCTTGCCTAATACATCGGGGCGAATCGATAGGCGATACTCGGTCGCAGGCGTATAGGGTTTCCTAGGCTCAATACGAAGGGTGTGAGCATCGACGAATGTTGCTACCGCTGGAAGCCGCGGGTGAACCAAAGCAACCGAGGCTAAATCTAAGGGACGACCGACCTTTTCGTCCGCTACTGGCAACGAAAATTGGAGTTCAACCGGCTCAGTCCGCTGAAGTTTACCAACCGGTCTCACCGACACGACGCGCGCCTCAGTCCGCCTTAAGCTAGGTGTATGCTCACCACCACAAGCGGCAATAACTACCATCACCATCGTGGCAGCCACGACGTGGTCCTTAGATATTTTATGTACAGTCATCGCCGTGGTGAGCGAAGGAGATTCAAGATGAGAGCTTTTTGCACATGCAATCGATTCTCAGCCTGATCCCATATCGCTGAGCTCGGATGATACATGAGGCTCGACGAAATCTCTTCATCCCTAACTGCGGGCAAACAATGCATGACCACCGCGTTGGAATCCGCAGAAGCCATGAGAGATTCGTCAACTTTGTATCCAGCAAAAATCTGCCGTCTTGCTTCCGCTTCTTCTTCCTGGCCCATAGATACCCAAGTG
This sequence comes from Myxococcales bacterium, assembly GCA_019634385.1. GTDB lineage: Bacteria > Myxococcota > Kuafuiibacteriia > Kuafuiibacteriales > Kuafuiibacteriaceae > JAHQVK01. The sequence goes on from JAHQVK010000151.1 coordinate 22,584, forward strand.
TCGGTGTAAACCACAGAAGCTCCTTGTACCGCCTCTTTAGGATCTATGCATTGATAAACAGAGCCCGAAAGACCAACCGCACTTCGGATAATCTCTTCCGGTAACCCGTAGCCATCCGGTGAGGCAATCCAAACTTCGGCTCCAAGCATTGCCAAAAGTAGACCTGTAGATGTCGCAACATTATTGCCTTCACCGACGAAAGCGAAACGACGACCCCTAATCGTCCCCAATCTTTCTTGGATTGTGAGCGCATCCGCAAGCGCTTGGCACGGATGGCGCTCATCGGACAGCGCGTTTATGACCGGAACGCCAGCATGACTCGCCATTTCTGTGAGCGTGCGCTGGGAAAACACCCGAGCAACGATAACTCGGACATATCGACCCAACACTGAGGCAAAATCCGCTGCATTCTCTCCCTTACCCACTTTGGTATTGCTACCGCTGAGCTCCACAACATTACCGCCCAATTCATGAACACCCACGGTAAACGAAACCCGGGTACGGACGGACGGTTTCTCGAAATATAAAGCAACAGATTGGCCATTCAATGCCGACCGAAACTCCCCGTACTTCCGCTCAGATTTGAGCTGGGCAGCGAGATCAATGATACTTTGCGTGGTGATTACATCAAAATCGAGTTCGGTTAAATAATTACAATCAGAGGGTCTCAGCGGGTTCATCTTTCAGTAGCTCCCTTATTTGGCCGCGGGTTGTAATCCGGTTCTCATATCCAAACCAAGCATGAGATTTAGGTTCTGAATAGCCTGACCAGCCGCGCCCTTAATAAGATTATCAATGCCACCAAATGCGGCAATCACGCGAGTTCTAGGATCAAACGATGCCCAGACTTCAGCTTGAGCTAGTCCCATAGTTCTTTTGGTTTCAGGGGGACATCCATCTCGCACACTAACAAACGAAGCATCTTCGTATAGTGAAGTATATACCTCCGAAACTTTCTCCACCGTGGCCGTCTCGCTCGCCGTCCCGTATACCGAACATAACAGACCACGCCTCAAAGGTACCAAATGGGCAGTAAATAATACCTTCACTGGTTCTTCCCGAAGGGTCCCAAGCATATGCTCCATCTCCGGTGTATGCTGGTGGCACCCTACTTTATAGGGACGCACGTCATCAGCCAGTTCCGAAAACAACATCGGTGTGGACAACGCTCGTCCTGCACCAGTAGCCCCACTTTTTCCGTCAACAATCAATGGTGAACCGGGAGCGTACAAGTGAGCCTTCACCAGAGGAGCCGCTGCCAGCGCAGCCGCCGTCGCATAGCAGCCGGGATTTGCGACCAACACCGCTTTCGCAATGCGTTCTTCCTCTACTAGCTCCGGCAGACCATACACAGCATGTTCGAGGCTCGAGGGGAACGGATGCTCAAATCCATACCACTGAGGGAACATCGGGGCCGGCAAACGGTGGGCTCCTGATAAATCAATAACCCTAAGACCCCGTTCGAGTAGGCTGGGCACAAGCTCAGCAGCCGTCTTTGCGGGAACAGCTAGCAGCGCAAACTGCTCGGTACTTGTGCTAGCTAACGTTTCCACATGACTGGTAAAACGGAGCTGGCTAGCCCCCCCTACGGCAGGGACCACATCCCTCACCAACACCCCCGCAAGCGTGTCTGAACTGGCTAGTACCACTCTTACGTCAGGGTGCCAACTCAACCAACGTAGGAGCTCTTGTCCAGAGTATCCTCCGGCACCAAACACAACAACTTCGGCCACGAAGGGTTCCTTCCGCAACGATGACCCTCAACGTCAACCCTATGAACGCTATCAAATGGAAGAAGTTGTCTTCTGCTACTCGAAACACAATTCACCTTGGCCCGTTTGGCACACGGAAGAAGTCGTTTTCTGCTACTCGAAACGCAATTCACCTTGGCCCGTTTGGCACACCTCCGAGCATCGATGTTCTTCTGGCCTGAAATCAACATACTGAGGGCTTACAGTAGCTGAATAGGTTTCCCCCCTATCGGTTGTCACATGGATATCCAGCAGCTCGGGACCAGAGGTTCGCAGCCCTACCGTCAATTGGCCAAAATAGCATCCGCTTCCCAATGCAAAGAAAGCACCGGTAGCCTCCGCATCCACCCCATCACAACTCAGGTCAATTCGGCTTCCATCGGAGCCAACAACTGCGGCCTCAGATAGATCAACCCTCTTCCCCTCAGCATCAACTACACTAATGGATATAATACCACCACAAGGAGGCTCTGGACATGGCTCAACGATCCCACAGGCCACCAGACATAGGCAGAATTTGGGTCCAAGATTTACCCAATCCCAACTTAAGAGTGTTCCTAAACATCGTGTAGGTCTCATATTTGCACTCAACGAGTACTTCATCCTTAAGCAATAAGCTAAAAGGCTAACATGAACATTCTGCAATGGGTTCTAGACTAAATTCACTCTTCAAAACTCAACACACACCCTTTTGCGCCGGTGTCAAAGAACACTCATCCGGCAAAGAGCCACATACAGCAGAAATCACTTGGGTTGAACCTAGGTTCCTGTTTCTACGCGGGACTATGCCCCGCTGCACGACCCCTTGTTGATTCTTACAGAATCAATTCGATCTATCCCTTCTGTAGCACCCATTCAAGTAGTTATAGCTTGTACCTATTGCTGGACACAACAAGTAACTATTGCAAAGAGCCTGGAGCGCCAGAATTTTCGACCTAGCAGCCTGTTGATTTAGCCCAGTGTGTAGCTATCGAGCCAGGCTTTTCGTGAAACGTTCTGACGACGAGGCGAGCGTACCTGGCGGTACGCGACCGAGGAGAGACTTCTTGTGGTCAGGATGTTTCACGGAAAGA
>JAHQVK010000152.1 GCA_019634385.1 Myxococcales bacterium
ATGTATTTAGACTGTACACTAAGGGGTGTCTTTGCCGTTGAATGATGTCTAGCAGGCCATCGTCAAAGTGGGCTGGGTGATCCGCGAAGTATCTTTTCCGTGGAACGCTCCGGATGAAGAGGGCGCATACCGGGCGTATGCAACCGATGAAAGGCGAAGCCCCGGTCCAGACGTTCCACGGAAAAAGGACCCGCGAAGCGCCTAACTCACTTTTCCGATGGCCTGCTAGGGCTCGTCCCTGATGGACCTGAATACAGCATAGACCACTTGAAGTAATTCTATAAGAATCAACGAGTGGTCGCGCAGCGGCATAGCCCGGCGTAGAAGCAGCAACTTGGGCTCAGCCCAAGTGATTTCTGCTGTAGCTGGTGTCCAACGGTTTGCCTCTCATCGGTTGTCCTTAGGTGAGCGAGCTATGGCTAGCTTATCCCCCGCGTCCGAACCATCAGTCAAACTTGGTCCGTCGCAATAGATCTGCGCCGATCCACAAGGTGGCCGAGGCGTACATCTTTCACAGTCCGTTGGGTCGGATGGAACAAGACAACAAAGCAGTGTGCGGGGAGGGATGACAGCCACAGAATCGCGCCGAGTTTGGCGGCGACTCTGTGGGGGGTGGGCAAGCTCGCTGCAGCTACACTCTGCTTTGCTAGCAAAACGACAGCCTTAGGCTGACATTGGGAACCGTAGCTCACCGCATATTCAGCGAATTAGGGACGAGTCATAGACCCGCGTCCCCGTTGATACCCGTCCTAGAATCACTTACCGCCCTGTGTCCTACGATAGCCCTCATTGGGTCCACCGACCTTACCAAAGGTATGGAGGTTTGAGTTCAGTTCTTAGGTGATGGATAGTTGGTGGCGAGTTCCTTTCGGTTTCTGACTCGCCTCATTGCATACGCTGAAGATGAGCCAACCGATTGTTATATATATGTTTTTTGGTTTCAGCTGTGTCGGAAGGGAATGGCAGAGTATGGTTTTACTTTCCGATCGATTCGGTCTATCAGTATGTTGAGTCTGTGCTCTTGAGCAATCTTTTGAATCGATTTGGCCGTGCTGTCGCAAACAGTTATCAGCTGTATAGCTACAGATATGCCCCAGCATTATCTTAATGTGAGACTCGACGGCGGCTCAAGAATGGCTGAAGATCACTAGGGTGTGTATTTAATGTCCGGCCCGGTCTATGGCTCGTCCCTGAATCGGCTAAAGGTCCGGCGCCCTGGGGTTCTCTCTCTTATCGGGGTCTCTTGATTAGCTAGCTATGGCTGGCCTCCATATGGGGTCGAATGTTTAGTCTGGCATGGGGTGCTTAGCAATAGCGTAACGCCAACGCTAAAGACACGCTCTAGCTGGCGGTGGGGAGGTAGTTTGTGCGCATCGCCAGGGTTGTCCGGGACATACGAACGAAGAAGGAGCGTGATGACTGATGAGAGCCGCAGGCGGTTTGGATGGGTCATGCTTTGGCCGAGTGAGAGGTAAACTCTTTTTGGGGCGTGGCTCTAGGCTAGGGCGTCATCTCCGCAGCCGGAGGTTAAAGACACGCCCAAGCATCAGCGTGGTAAGGAATAATCTTAAGCAAGATTCATTTCAACAGCTTGCTCGTGCTTGTGCGGACACCTTACAGCAGCAAGAACTTGGGTTGAACCCAAGTTCCTGCCTCTACGCGGGGCAATGCCCCGCTGCGCGACCCTTTGGTGATTCTTACAGAATCAGTTCAGGTGGTCTTTGCTGTAATCGATTCGAAAATAGCTAGTTAGCAGAAAGTAAGCGATGCGTCGTCTGTTCGAGTTTGCGAAAAACTCTTTTGTACCTGCGGGGTTAGATACCCAAAATGACTTCAAGCGAGATCTACACCATCAAATGATGCTCGGTGTGGCCGGTGCATTTAGGCAATCAACGTCTTCCATCATTATCCTCCAGATCCTTCATGGGCCCTCCACGCTAGTTGCATGGGTGCAAGCTGGCGCGATGTTTGGTTTTTTGCTGAGCCCGATTTACGTGAAATGTTTCCAGCGAATGGAGCCTGCAAAAGGGTATGCACGTCCGCATATTTTTGCCTGGGTACTCTTAGGTTTGGCTGGTGTGTTCGACGAGGCGTATCCATTTGCGGTAGTCACCTTTTTGGCCAGCTTCTTATTTTCGGTAAGTATGCCCTTTCAGGCTGTTGTGTACGAGGCTATCTATGTGCGATCCCTTCGGGGGAAGCTTGTCGCTCTTGTTAAACAATGGAGCCAAGGGGTGATCATGCTCGTATCTTGGCTATTGGGTGCATGGTTGGACATGGATGGCTATAGTTATAAGTATTTCTTACCGGTGGCGGCGGTGCTGGGACTCCTCATTGCGTGGCGGGCTGAAAAGATTGATGTAGGGTCTTTTGTTAACCACCAAAGGCAGGAGTTTTCCTTCAGACGCGCGCTTGATGTCCTGCGGCTTGATCACAATTTCTTGTGGTTTATGATATTTCAATCGTTGATGGGTACGGCTAATATTGCTGGCTATGCGGTTTTTCTCGTTTACGTCAATAGTAGCGAGTTCTTGGGCGCTAGCCCAGAGGAAGCAGCACTTTTGACCGGGGTCATTCCGTTTGCGGCAATGTTTTTGAGTGTAAGAGTATGGGGGTCGATCTTCGATCGCATGAGTGTTGTGCATTGCCGAGCGCTTACAAGCTTGTTGATGGGATTGGGTTATCTGCTCTATCCAATATCACATTCGATGGAGTATGCGATTCTCGGGGCTATTGTGTGGGGGATAGGTCGAGGAGGTGGACAGTTGGTCTGGTCTATAGGGATGCTAGCCTTCGCTAAGTCAAATGATTCGGCAACTTATATGGGGATTCACACCTCCCTAACTGGTGTACGAGGGGTGATAGCGCCATTTGTCGGGGTGGCCGCAATTCAGTCTGCTCTTTCTCCACTCGCGTTTTTCTGGCTGACAGCCTTACTCATAGTTGCCTCTGCCGGCCTAACCGTACTCATTGTCGAAAATCCTGAGCGGTCGGTGGATCCAAAGTCTGGGACTACGAGTTCTGACGAAAGTTTGTAGAGTTCACAGCAAAGTGATGTGCGTTGAGGCTGTTGCGCCGCAAACCTACTCTTTTGGTAGTCATTGAGGGGGCAAAGCCGAGGGTAGTTGGAGGACGCCGGTAGTTGTAGGAGGTTCTACTCTACTGAGCTCTGCTGTAAAAGATAGTCTCGATCGTGATGTAGGTATCTAGCTGCTCGCTCCAAACGAGTGCCGGTTGATACTTCAGAGGTTGGTTCGCGGGAGTTTAGGCCGGTAGCTCAAATCGATCCCACTCGCCTAGCAACCGGTTGATTTTGCCCTGTGTGTAGCTATCTAGCCCTGCGTGCAGGGCTAGATCAACCGGCTGCTAGGTAGGATGTGAGCCAACATCTCTTGGCAAGAGCTCTATTGGCAGCTTGATGGAGCTCGGGAGATCACTTGGCTGCGACTCAGGGCATTGGGTGAGACATAGGGATCTACACCACCTTTACCGGCGGTAGCGAAGACGTACAAGACCAAGTCTGAGCCAGCAGAAATACGATTATTATTAATCACTGAGCGAGAGCGACTACTATAATTGGCGATCATATTCGGTGTGCTCCCTTGAGACTGATTCAAACTTGCTGGTGAGCCTTGAGGTCGGCAGTTGGGACTGGCGTTCCATACGGATGTCCCTGTCACCTGAAGGCTGCCCTCTCGGACATCGGTGATCATCCGTTCTTGCCAATATCCGATATCATCCCCATTGCTGGGGTTGTTCATAAATATGCTGTCCTCAAGGAGTACGCGACCTCCAACGCGAATGCTGAGGACGTTCCGGCGATAGCCGTAAAAGACGTTGTTGAACAAATGAGCTTGTCCTCGGCGCATTAAGGGAACACGTCGCAATGAATTGCCAAACTCATCATACAGAGAGTCTTGGGTGACAAAGGCGTTATTATGAATAGTTGTGGTGATTTGGCTATTGATGGTACGACCGTCGCTTGAACCATGTAAGCTTGCTCTGTAGACATTCAAGGCGAGATTAAAAGAGATGGTGGTTGCGTAGGCGCCAACCTTCACATCAAAGGCCGCGTCGCCGGTGTTTTCGAAGGTGTTTTTATGGATCCAGACGTCTTTAGATTCTCCGGTCACCCTCAGCATGTCCGGATCTAGTCCATGATCTTCGGTGTGCCCAACTCCCCGGAAGATCATGTTTGTAACAATGACACTTTCTGAGATATGCGTAGATTGACCTCCCGAGTCTGCACCGATCTTGAATCCGTTAAACATGAAAATTGCATTACTTCCTCGACCATCGATCGTGGTGTTGCTATCGATCAGTGGATTGCGAATCGGAAGATCTTGATCGTCTAATCGACCATTAAAGAACTCTTCCCCACAATTTGAGCCCGATACGCCCTGTGATTGGCACCACGCTCGATAGTCACGGCATTGGTTTGGCGAAGCCCCACCGAGAGCACTGAGTACCTCTGAATCATCACAATGTAGACGGTACATGGCGATTTCGCTCTCGCTACCGGTGCCTCGGAAGTCATCTTTATCAAACACGATCCATGTATGCTCGGGTGTGGAGATGGCATTCAGTATTTGTTGTTCCACAGAGACACTGGCGTTTCTGGTTATGACAGCGAGTCGACTCCCCCCATTCGGATTGTAACCACCCCGTGCATTCTCACCAAAACCGACCGGTTGACCTAGTGAAGTGGCCAAGCAGGCTACGATCTCTTGGTCCGTTCGGAGAGCAGATTCCCGCCAGTTGATATTATCGTCGTTGATTAGAGCAGAACAGTCTCCTGAGCCGGGAACCGGAGCGGGCTCAGGTTCAGGCTCAGGTTCAGGCTCAGGTTCAGGTTCAGGCTCTGGGCCATTACAAGTACTGCTTGGAGCAACACTGGGTCCGGTGACCTCGAGATAGTCAATGTTGGCGAGACCAGCGGCCTGGTTGGCTTCCAAGCGGACAACCATGAGTCCGCCACTGATATTGAGTTCAATCGATGTAGGTGTCCAGCTGGCCCAGCTCCCGGTTTCGGCAAAGCTCACCGTGGACACAGACTCTCCATTGATTAGTAGTACACCGCTTCGGTTGGTTGCACTCCCATTGGCGAAATGCCATCGAAATGTATAGAGGCCAGGGTCACCAGTAATGCGCCAGGTTACGCCATTTCCATTGGCGTTGTTGGTATTGGAAAAGCCGGTACCCGTGAATCCATCATGGTTACTATCAAGCGAGCCCTCGATCTCACAGAAGCCGGTTGTGTTTTCTTGGATCTGGATAGTCTCATAGGAACTAGGCTCAGGGGTAGGTTCGGGCTCAGGGGTAGGTTCGGGCTCAGGGGTAGGTTCGGGCTCAGGGGTAGGTTCGAGAACGCCGGACTCGCTGTATAGCTCAAACTCAGCAATCTGAGGTGCGCTACTCGCGCCATCAATCTCAAGGTTGATTTTGTTTAGTGAGATGTTGCCAAAGCCGGTAATAATGGCTGCCGAGCCGAGGCTGTTGCCGGATGCCAGCTCATTTCCATTGTCGTTATTGATCAATCGCCAGGCGGTTGTAGCTGCATTGAGCTCCCGGATGATAACGGTGTTGAAAGAGCCACTGATGTTCTTAATCGAGACTCGTTCGCCACTATTTGATTGGGGTGACCAATAGCTCAACTGGTTGCCGTCCCGAACATTACCGTAGCTGGTGCCACTTGCCTTGCTGCTGCCGTCGGATCCTGCACCCAGCGCTAAGTTGGTTCCGAATGATTGAGCGTAGCTTGGAATAGTATAAGTCGTACATATGATGAGCGCGTATGACGCGATCATAGATGGAGCCGATAGCCCCTTAGCAAAATTTAGCAATATATTTTCTCCTTATCCAAAATAACATTAACTCACATAACGGGTTTGTGTAGAACAGAAGTAGGGTAGGAACTTAAGTCCCTACAGCGATGCTTGGTTTTGCCTCACTGCCCGTCCACATAGCGACTTTCGGAGAAGTTCTTAAGACTCACCAAGTGGTTGCTACTGCAATTAGTCGTATGGATTAGTACTGGGCAACTATAAAACAGTAGACACCCAAGATCGTTAGTCTCAAATACGAGCCTAGCGTGTCTTTACTCTCAGGGGCGCGTTCTGACTTGTATCCCACATGTATGAAGGGTCAGTGGCTTTGCCTCCCTTTCGAGCCCCTCGGTCCGGTACATCCAGTATCCTCCCTCGGGGCGGGCCCTTTACACCCGCGGGATACGGCGTCATCTCCACCGCTAGAGGTTAAAGACACGCCCTAGTTTCTAGCTCTCACCTAACGCAGCTTAGCTTCAACTCTCGGAGAGTGACTCCCAGAGTTTACAGCAAAGACCGCTTGAATTGATCCTGTAAGAATCAACAAGGGGTCACGCAGCGGAGCATAGCCCGGCTGCAGTATAGGTACCGAGCTGATATTTGAACGCCTAACACCGAGTTTTGATTTTGTCCACCGGTATCATAGACCAAAATAGACATTCCCGTCGCCGGTCGTGATAGGTTTATTGCGTCACGACTCGGTGCGTTATTATTAACAGCCTGTTGATCTAGCCCTGCACGCAAAGACCGGCCCATAGATGCGTGTAGGGCTAGATCAACAGGCAGCTAGAGGTTTCGGGGAGAAAATTCTAAAAGTTGTGATAGATACTATCGTTTTGCTTAGCTTTGCAAGGAAATTTCTATATGTATACGCTCATGAGTATAAGCTGGAAATGGGCACATTTCGATGAACTCAGCCCATTTGAACTCTACGAAATTCTTCAAGCTCGGCATCGGGTATTCGCCATAGAACAAAACTGCTTGTTCGAAGACCTAGATGATTTGGACCAAATTTCGCAGCACTTGGTAGGCCGTAGAGATGGTCGATTATCAGCCTATCTACGGCTGCTTCCTGTTCAGGAAGCTCTTCGCTGCTCCTCCGCATCCAGGCACCCAGGCGCTGTATCCATCGGGCGAGTTATGACCATTCAATCTTGTCGGAAGATGGCGCTAGGTCGCTTATTGATGATTGAAGGCTTACGAAAATATCGAGAAAAATTTGCCGAGTACCCACTAATTATCGGGGCTCAGATGTATTTAATAGATTTCTACCGCAGCTTGGGTTTTGAGCAGGAAGGACAGCCGTACGATGAAGATGGAATTACGCATATAAATATGCGGTGGCGACCATCCACATCATAGCGATGAATAAATGTTTGCTATACAGCCTGTTGATTTAGACATGTGTGTAGCTGTCGAGGCAGGTTTTTCGTTAAACGCTCTGACGACGAGACGAGCGTACCTTACGGTACGTGACCGAGGAGAGATTTCTAGTGGTCAGGACGTTTCACGGAAAGACCGGCCGATAGATGCGTGCAGGGCTAGATCAATAGGCTGTATAGAGACGGGATTGGAAAGAAGCCAAAAAAAGTATCATAGACCTATGTATGGAGGACTTCCTAGAGGATCCTGTTTGGACGTTATTAGAGCAGAACTCTCTTGGGTTGAAACCAAGTTCCCGCTTCTCCGCGGGGCCATGCCCCGCTGCGTGACCCCATGTTGATTCTTACAGAATCAATTCAAGGGGTCTTTGCTGGAGTTGTTTTGAGTATGGATGCGACCAAAGGTATGAGACATCGATGTCTTTTCTAGGGCTAGAGGGACGCTTTGACAATAGCCAAGGAGAGAGTTAGGCTCTATCGGTACACATTGAAGATTGTCGACGCCATCGATGCTTTTGTCTGTACAGCCTTGTTCTTCTACCGGTAGAGTGGGATTGCAGCCGAGTACGCAAGCACCGAGGATTGGAGTACCGTTTCCGGAATCTAATATTCCACAGAAGCTATTTGCAGGGCAGTGGTTTTCGCGTCCTGCACAGTTAGCATCAGGTGATGGTGGCTCTGGAGGCTCGAGACGCAGTTTTGCTACATCATAAATAGTTAAGATATCTGTTGCGTTGATCTCCGCTTCGACACACATAGCGAGGAATGGTACACAAGAAGTTGTTGACGTGTTGTTGCAGCTATTGGGGTAGCCGGAGCAGTTGTCGCTGCACAAGCCCAAGACGGGTGAAGCCAAAAAATCGTAGTCACAAGTTGGTTGGGTGGTGTCAGGGTTTTGGTTTTGGCACTCAAGTACGGCGGTCTCGGGGTTATTATCAACGTCCCCACATACTTGGAGACAAACCCCAGAGCCTAGTTCTTGGGCGTAGTACTGAGCAAATAGATCATCACAAACCAGATATCCCTGCTCCACAATATCGAGACTACATGCCTTGCTAGCATCTCGTGTTGAGCAAGGCGAGCCAGCCTGACGAAGGTCACCCTGACTACATATCCCTGGCGGAGCTTGAGGCTCATCAAGTCTCCCGCTGTTCAAATTGCAGAAGTTATATTCGGCTGTAGTACACTCGTCACTATTTGCGCAGGGTCGCACGCAAGAGTATTCCCCAGGAGAGAGGCCAAATTGAAATCCTACAAAACGGACGGTATCTGGCGGGCAGTCTTGAATCGCTCGAGAGTGGACTCCAATATCCAGACTGGCGATCTCTCCTTCTGAGACAAGCTCCTGAACGCAAACGCCATTAGCACTACAGATCGCTGCAGTGGGCTCAAGACTTGAGCCATCACAATCACCATCCGCTGTACACTCAGTTAAACAGACGCCGGTGCGCTGATCGGGTGATGTTAGGGGTAGGCTAACATCAACGCATCCAAGTTCTTCTCTGCATTGATCAGCTCCCGGTACACACAGTCCCCCTTCGCCGACAGGGGCTACGATGAGCACCGGCTCTCCCTCGTCATTGGGTATCTCATTTGGTGGAGGCTTAGATATTTCATTTCGACTGGTGCTTTCAGCCTCCTGGCTCTCCACGGATGCACTCTCACCGCAGGCCAATCCGGCACAAAAGCAAGCCAACGGAACTAAGTTGTTTCGTATGATTCTTGGTCGCATATTTGCCCCCTTTTTCATTACTATGGCTGCTTATATCGTTCTTAATCTGCAAACAGTTGTAAATGTTGGATACACTCTGGTTCTTGTCTAACATATCCAAAAATGCACCCGTGTGACCTAACGAAGACCCACAGACCAACGTAAGCCATCGCTGATGGGAATCAAATATCTATGTGGATTTTGCGGATACAGTAAATTCCACTTGAATTGATTCTCTAAAGAATCAACAAGTAATCGCAAAGGGGAGGCATAGCTCGGCGTAGAAGCAGGAACCAGGGTTCAACCCAAGTAATTTCTGATGTAAATTGAAAGTCTCTGGGGTGTCTTGTGCCAAGCAAAACTATCAGGAAGGACCTGTCAGCCGGTTGATCTAGCCCTGCACGCATCTATCGGCCGTTCTTTCCGTGAAACGTCCTGACCACAAGAAGTCTCTCCTCGGTCGCGTACCGCCAGGTACGCTCGCCTCGTCGTCAGAGCGTTTCACGAAAAGCCGGGCTCGATAGCTACACACAGGGCTAAATCAACCGGCTGCTAGGGCGTGTCTTTACACTCAAGAACAACTCTAAAGGTTGATGTGTGACTATATCGAAGTATTTGGTGACCGGAGCTATTCTCTCATCTTTGGGGTATTCTTGTGGACTTTGCCAAAAAAGCGCCTTCGGTGGATGGTTTGTGGTAAGCATCAATAGGTGGTCGCGTAGCAGGTCATAGCCCGGCGTAGCAGCAGGAACTTGGTTTCAACCCAAGTGATTTCTGCTGTAAAGGGCAAGCCGAGGTTCGAGGGGGGCTATTGAGGAGATCTATATCCCGATAGAAAATGCCGTGGTAACTTATACTGATCGATGGAATCCTTTTAAGAGAACGTCTGAGGCCAGCGCCTATGTGCCGACGGTATATCTCGATCGTGTCAAGCTAGGTACGAATGGTTTCCAAGGTTTGGCGGCATATCCCAGTCCGGACCGCGTTCTGACTTGTATCCAGCGTTTGTGAGGGTTCGGTGGCTTCGCCACCGTTTCGGGCTCCCCGGCTGGGTACATCCCGTGCTCTCCCTCCGAGATTGCCCCCTCACACAGGCGGGCTATGGCGTCCTCTCTGCAGTCGGAGGGTAAAGACACGCCCTGGTGTGATCGGACGGTGTAGGTATCGGTGTAGAGCGTATTACCGGGTATAGCTGTACTTACCTCTCATTGGTGGGCTTTCTGTCCACTAGCTATGGTAACCTCGTTTCGGAGCTGAGCATTCAGGCAAACCCGGTGCGGCCAGGGAATGAATTCCCAAGTGGATTTCGTTGAACACCCCTTGGGACGAGCTTACAGCAAAGCCCCCTTGAATGGATTCTGTAAGAATCAACATGGGGCTGCGCCGCGGGGCATAGCCCCGTGCAGCAGCAGGGACTTGGGTTTAACCCAGGGTATTTCTGCTGTATCCCGTCCCAGGGCGTGTCTTTACCCTCCGGCTGCGGAGCTGACGCCGTACCGTATCCCGTGTTTGTGATGGGGTCGGCCTCGGAGGGTAAAGACAGGGCTTAGATGGTCTGGGCCGGCTTACAGCAATGCCCCCCTTGAATTGATTCTGTAGGAGTCAACAAGGGGTTGCGGGGCAGGTCACAGGCCCATTACAGCAGGAACTTGGGTTCAACCCAAGTGATTTCTGCTGCTACGTCGGGTGCGGGGTTGACCAGTGAGTCGTAGGCAGGGCCGAGAGCAGGTGAAGAAAGTGGTTGAAGATAGCTGTCGTTTCTTCAGTCTGTTTAGCGGTGTGTGGGCCTTTGGCGATCGGTTCGGACTCTGATAGACTGCCGCTTGGTGAGTACGTTTTTTCACGCACTAACCGTATACGGTATGCAAATCATTTCTGCGAAGGTGAATCTGCCCCTGTTTACTGCTGCTGGCTGGTGTCTGTTGACGACAAAGCGTCTATGGAGACTCTTGACCGGTGGCAGGCAACTCAACCGCCTCCATGTTCGGGAGGCATACGGAAGGGCGCAGACTCATGCCTGTCATCGTTGATTCAAATTTGCCAACCTATCGAGTTTTATTGTCCCGTGGCCACCGCCTGATCTCCAAAAGTGTAGCGCAGGCGCAGGATATTCGGGAGCTACATATTGGCATTTTGAACATCATGCCTGACGCGGCTTTGGAAGCAACAGAGAGGCAGTTCGTTCAACTATTGAATGCATCTAGCACTGTGGCTCAAATACAAGTTCATTTTTTTACTCTTGATAGTGTGGGGCGATCTGAAAAGTATCTGGCTCATATAGGGCAACACTACAGAAGTTTTGATGAATTGCGCGAAGAGGGATTGGATGCGCTCATTTTGACCGGTACCAATTGGGCTGATGCCGATTTGGCACAGGCGCCATTCTGGAATGCTTTTTGTACCGTTCTTGAATGGGCGGAGGCTAATGTTTCATCTACGCTTTGCGCATGTCTGGCCACCCATGCCGCCTTTAAATACTTGTTTGGGGGTGAGCGCCATAGACTCCCGACCAAGCTTTGGGGTGTGTTTGATCATGTTCAATGTAATATTACTCACCCGCTATTGAGTTGGATGAATACGCGCTTTCGAGTGCCTCATTCGCGTTGGAATGATATTTCAGAAGAGCAGTTCGTCGAACATAACTGCAAGGTTCTTGTTAGGTCGGATGTGGCTGGTGTGCACGTGGCGACAAGCCCTGATGGTTTCCGTTTTGTGTTTTTGCAGGGGCATCCTGAATACGATACAATTAGTTTGCTTAAAGAGTTCAAAAGAGAAGTCCGGCGTTTTCACGAGGGGGCCGTCGCAGAGTTTCCGCCGGTTCCGCTGAACTATTTTTCGGATGTTGCGATTGAAGAGATAATGCGTTTTCGCCAACCAGAATCTTCGAAGGATAGTTTTCCAGAAGGAATTCTGGCTACACTGGTTGAAAACGACTGGCGTGACTCCGCTAGGTCATTCTTTTATAATTGGATAGGGGGAATCTATCATATCGCTCACTTTGATAGAGTCAAACAATATGCTGATGGTGTTGACCGATCGGATCCGTTGGGACTTGCCCAGTCCGGCTCAGCGAAGATGAGAGTTAGGGACTGAGATATTCTCAGTGAACAATCATCCTTTGATGTGAGCTGGCTATGTATGCGATTTGGTCCAGTTCGGCTTAGCAGCCGGTTGATTTGTCCATGTGTCTAGCTATCGAGGCAGGCTTTTCGTGAAACGCTCTGACGACGAGGCGAGCGTACCTGGCGGTACGCGACCGAGGAGAGGCTTCTTGTGGTCAGGATGTTTCACGGAAAGACCGGCCGATAGATGCCTGCAGGGCTAGATCAACAGGCTGCTAGTGGTCAGGACGTTTCAGGGAAAGACCGGCCGAGAGATGCCTGCAGGGCTAGAGCAACCGGCTGTTAGGTGGGTGTCTTTAAGCTCCGGACCGCGTTTTGACTTGTTTCCTGCGTGTGTGAAGGGTCGGTGGCTTCGCCTCCCTTTCGGGGCCGAACCCTCACACACCCGGGCTACGGTGTTACAGCAGAAGTCACTTGGATAGAAACCAAGTGGCTTCTGCTGTATGCGTCCTGCTTTGACGAAAGCGAAAGCGATGTTTCTATCGAAAGGAAGGTAAACGACGCCTGTTTCGCCGAATATTTCGTCTACAAATAAAACTCTCTGCTTTTTCTGGATCACCGCTACCGTTGTAGATTGCGATGGTCGGATAGGCGCACAGCGGACGCGTTCGGTCCGGCGCCCAGTCCTCGGGTAGCTCCCGGTTGACCCCTCCGAGATTGCCAGGTCCCCGTGCGGTGGCGATAATTCGGTCGGGTGCTTTGCCAAGCTCTACCCAGTTGATCAATGCGGCCAGAGCATCAAACTGGTCGGTGGTAGGGCCATTTCGACTGTGATTCATACCTGGCACTCTAAAGTAGCGCACAAAGCCTCGAGCGTTCCTATGCTTTGCGAGCACTCTATTATACCAATTTTCTGTATCTATTGTGGAATAGGCACCATCGGAGGCGCCCAAAATAACGATCATTTTTGCTCCCCGTCTTTGCAGCTTGCGCAGTTTCGTTTCTTTTGGGGGCAACATAAAATCTAGAGCACTTTCGGTATATATCCCAAAGGTCTGGTCAACTGTAGGCGCATCCTCATCCATACTGAAACTTAGGGTGTACTGTCGCTGGAGTTCCGGGCTGGTGTTCATCTCGATAGATGTAAGAGGGGGAGTGGTGAATACAAAACCAAGGGCAACCGGGTCTCGTTGAACTGACGCGCTCATTTCCCACCGGGCCCAATCAGCCCCCACGATGCCAGAATCATAGGCAAAGGGCGCGTATAGCTGGATTCCTTCACTGTTTTTTGCACCTGCAAATACCGCAGCAATGGCCTCTTTTTGTTCCTCTGTTAGGCAGCTTCCATCTCTGATGGAGCTGCAGCTGGGGACGTCACGCTCAAGGTCAAAGCGCTGTTGGCATCCCTCACTGTCGAAAATAAGACCATCAGCTATGCCGTCCAGTTCATCACATTGGTCAAGTATCGCGTTAGCAACAGTCATCCTCTCCTCTTGAGTGAATGCGGTCTGAAGATCCGATGGGTCTGTCGCCACCTTAGCGTACTGTTGGGCACCATACGCTTGAGCTATAGCCGTTCTCGGTAGATGAAAGCCGGGTGAACCAGCAAGATACCCATCGTACTCTTTTGGGATGCGTGCCGCGGCTACCATTGCGTGACGACCGCCGTTGGATGTCCCCCCAATGTAGGATACGTCGGGATATTTTCCGTACCCAGCTTTGATCAACGCTTTAGCCATCGGGGTAAGTTTTTGTACCGCTTGGTAGCCGTAGTCCAAACGAGCCTGGGGATCTAGTCCAAAGGTAGCATTTTGGGCCTGGTTGTGGCCGGCATCAGAGCTAATAACCGCAAACCCCTTTTCCAGAGCATGGGTGATCGGCCCCCCGCCACTTACGCTACCGAAGGCCGGCGCAACCCGACCATCTAAACCACCATTGCCCTGATAGAAGAATCGCCCGTTCCAGACCCTAGGTAATCGCATTTCAAAGCCGATGGCGTACGTTTGACCATCGACGGGACTCGTACGCTCAAACATTTTTCCTTGAACGACACAGTGAGCACCCAGACCTTTTCCTGCCAAGAGAATGCTTCTATCATCCTCATCGGAAACAGAAACGATCTGGGTATTAGGAAATTGAAAATCTTCTAATATTTGGCAACTTTGGTCCATAATAACGCCCGTTGCCGGACGACAACGAGCGGGGGTAGCCTGCGCTTGCACAGCCCATAGGCATATGGTCAAGCCAGCAAAGAAAATCAAGTTTGATATATGTCTCATATATTGATCTTTCATCGATATTCGAGCATGAGAGGCCAATCTAACGTTCTCCATCGTATCCGACAGCTGATCACTCTTTGGCGCGTCTACAGCAGAAATCCTTTGGGTTGAACCCAAGTTGCTGCTTCTCC
Source organism: Myxococcales bacterium (assembly GCA_019634385.1). Taxonomy (GTDB): domain Bacteria; phylum Myxococcota; class Kuafuiibacteriia; order Kuafuiibacteriales; family Kuafuiibacteriaceae; genus JAHQVK01. The sequence continues at coordinate 14,391 of JAHQVK010000152.1, forward strand.
GCGGGGCTATGCCCCGCTGCGCTATCTCTTGGTGATTCTTACAGAATCAATTCAAGTGTTCTTTGCTGTAGGTCGGAACAGAGCTATGACTTGTCCCTGAAGTACCGGAAAATTCCGGTGACCTACGGCTCTTTGTAATCAGTGGTCTGTTAAGCAGCTAGGTATGGTTGATCTCCCTTGGTCTCGAAAATCTAGTCAGACAGCTTCTGTCAAATAATTCTGTGTTGATATTAATGTCACACCTTTGGGAATAGGATGAGCGGCGCATCGCAAATTGTCTGCGTATCTCTGGCCCGGAGGGCTATCAATACCACCGGTGGTGTTTACCCATGTATACCGTGTTTTTCATGCGACCAATATCTGTTCAAACAGAACCTGAACCCTTCAAGGTAAGTAGTTATTTGTATATCACTAACCTACCTTTGCGCAAACATCGAATTTCCTATAGAAGAGATCCGAAATTTGAATATGTTTTCAACCACACTTGAACAATGGCTGGTTTTACAATCGGTGGTTGAGCTAGGCTCGGTCGCTAAGGCTGCGAAGTATCACCATAAAAGTCAGCCAGCCATCAGCTATCAATTGACCCAACTTCAAGAACGCCTGGGTGTTGAACTACTGAGACTAGAAGGGCGTAAACTTGTATTAACCAGCCATGGGGCCATATTGCTGGATGAAGCTTCGCGACTGATCGAAGGCTGGAAGTACATGGAAAGCAAAGCCGCCCACCTAAAGTCTGGTGCTCGCACCATCATTCGGTTGGTTGTTGATGTTCTCTATCCCCGTACTCATCTCTTTCGCGTGCTCAAACAGTTCAATCAAATGTATCCTTACACGCAAATCCATGTAAGAGAGGTGATACGGAAGGAAGGCATCCATCATTTCGAAGAAAAAACTGGAGATGTATATATAATTAACCTATCTTCGGATCAACTCGCTTCTTCTCCCAAACGGTTGATCAAAGATATTCGGATGATGCTTGTGGCCCATCATGAGCACCCTATATTTCAGCTCGAAGAACAACATCGGTCACTCCAAATAGCTGGTTACCCTATGATCCAAATCGTCGATAAGGAAAGCCAACAACAAAAACCGATGAGGAAAACGCATCATGATTCCTGGTACGTGACGACCGTTGACTCCGCCATTGAAGCGGTTACGAATGGCCTAAGCCTAGGTTGGTTGCCGGAGGATAATATCCGGCTGTTGCTAGAAGAGGGGACTCTACAACCTATTCAGTCATCGACCCCATCAGAACGGGTTGTCTCCTTGTACCTCATCAAAAGTATCGGTTGTCAGTACGACCCCAGTATTCAAGCGCTTTCAACGCTATTGAGCGCAGAGCTCACATAGGTCTTACCAGCAAGCGTTTACAGCAGAAATCACTTGGGTAGAACCCAAGTTGCTGCTTCTCCGCGGGGCTATTGCCCCGCTGCGCGACCGCTTGTTGATTCTTCCAGAATCAACAAGCGGTCTTTGCTGTATAACTACAGTCTAGCTGACTGAGAAGATTTGAGAAGGGTTTCGCGAAACGCTGGGTTCACATAGGTCTTACCAGCAAGCATCTATAGCTACAGCCTAGTTGACAGAGAAAGCTTGAGAAGGGCTTCGCGAAACGCTGAGCTCAAATATCAAACATGATGTCCTTGGCGGTGTCCGCCTTGATTTCAAGGTTGGAATTCATGGTTACTGCTTGGGCACCCGGAAACCGGAACAAGAACCGGGTCCCGTGCCCCGGTTTGGACTCCACGTTGATCCGTCCATTCAGGTTGGCGACGGCATCTCTGAGTGCGCTCATGCCGAAACCCCGACCCGAGATGTTGTTAGCGACGGTGCGCGAAGAGACGCCGTCCGCGAAGAGTACCTCGATAAGGTCTTGGGTGTTCTCCACCACAAAACCTAGCTTTTCTGCTTTGGTGCGGATGTGTTCCCATGCGATGCCTCGGCCATCGTCCTCCACCACAACGACTATTTCACAGTCGTGTTGTACACAGCTTAGCGCAATACGGCCAGCTCCTGCTTTGCCGAGCGAGTTGCGTTCGTTGAAGTCTTCTAATCCGTGGTCAACCGCATTACGTACAGCGTGAATTGCGGCTGACCAGAACGGAGTCCAAGTCTTTGAATCAAGCCGCACTCCGTTACCTTGTGTAATGATTTCCACGCCCGCCTTGCCGAGAGACTCCGCAATAGTGCGGGCTTGCTCTCCCAGACGTTCGAGCCGTTTTTGGACCGGTTCGAGCTCTAAAGCTCTCAGGACCGCTTCCATTTCTGCCATGTTGGCACCGGAAGCTACCCGTTTACGCAGCCGACGATATTCATCAAGTTCAATCTCCATAGTCGAGCGTTCCTCTGTACCAAGGAGAGGGGCGATGAGAGTTTCAGCGTTCTCCCAACCGGCCAAGAGTTCGATTAGATCCTCCTCGGTGAGACTACCACCTCTGTGCACGAGGTTATCTTCGACCATATGGCAGAGGGCAGAGATACTTCTTAGACCATAGAGAGCCGCGTTAGCCTTGAGGGTGTGGACTAAACGCTTCTGCATCACGGGGGCGTTTTCTCTATCTTCGAGGTGAGATATGATGGATCGTGCTTCTTTCAAGAAGTCGATGAAGCCGACCCGATCCTTCTTGATATGTTGAAAGACTGCCAACGTTTCTTTTTGATCAAGCTCGGCTCTTTCCTTATCCAGCTTTTCGGTGATATCACTCAGCACTACCAAGAGCTTGTGAATCTGAGCTCCCCGATAGATGGGTATATAATTGGTTTGAATAACCTGCTGATTTACCGAGATCTGCGAAGAGAGTTGCTCCAGGATTAACTCCGGCATAAACTGTTCCCGGAGCTGTTCAAGGCCGAGTTCGAGCAGTTCGGCATCGGTGTGGCTGCCCGCTTCATGAAACAAGGTCTGAAGCTGTGTCTTGGTTTCCACTTCCTCAAACCAGCGGTCTACGATCGCTGACCGCTCCGGTTCCATTGTCCCTTCTAGGTTAATAGTGATGAAGCCCTGGTTGACGTGGTCGAAAACAAGTCGCATCCCTCTATTTCGCCGATCTAACTCCGCGGTACGTATAGTGACTACTTCTTCCAGATGGTCAGTATGTTCTGCGAGCCAACGGTCCCGCTTGATGACGAGATGACTAAAGAAGCTGACCACAAGCACACCTATGAGCATCGTGAACGCGCCCACGGCGATGGTGCCGTGTTCAATGTGTAGGAGGTGCTGTTGAGCATCAATCAGACGATGCTTACTGACTATGAGGGCTACACGCCCTACGACTGAGCCTTCGATCTTGGAGGGGTACCAAGAGATAAGATGAAAAGGGGTTTCAACGATGCGCCCTGGTGGCTCTTCGAAGAGGGCAGAGGTGGGCCAAGGTGAGTCTCCGTACTGGGCGACCACGCCCTCGTCTCCTTCAGCCACGATGGCGACGATATCCTCAGACGCAATGTAGTCGACAAAGTTAGCCTCGACGAGCTGTTCATCACCGAGAGCCAGACCAAGGTCCAAAACTTTTGCGAGCTCTTGCGCGCCACGGAGCACTTTCCATTCCAGGTCGGCGTGAACGGCGGGCCCAAAGTTGTGGAAGATCGAACGCACGAGCCAACTGACACAACTCGTCAACAGAACGACCGAAACCAAGAGTCCGACCAAGAGCCCGTTCCTCAGAAGAGGTATGGACAAGCGTGACCCAGGCATCTTCTTTAATGGATCGGGTGAAAGAGGACTGGCTTGAGTGTTCGCAGTTGGTGGAGCACAACTTCAAGAAGAACTACGTTGTTCTCCTTGCCATACCTTGCGCACGAAATATAGAAGCCAAGGTTTGTATCCTACAAAGACGAGCAATTGGTTCGTGACCATTGATCTTTTCTTTGCATGACTACGTAGCTGATCAAGGTCTCTCCGCAGGCGCCGAAGCCTCAACAAGAGGCCGCTGTGCCAAAACAACCTACTGTACAAGTACTGATATGTGGTCTTTTGGCCCCCATAGGATGCCTTTTCGATGCCAATGATCGGTGTAGTGCCGGAGAGATCTTTGATGACGTAGATCTTAAGTGTGTTTGCGAAGAGGGGCTCGGGGCGAATATACGTACAGATATCATTGTCTTAGATGGGGTACCCGACAATCCTCGCCCGCGAGACGGGTGTCGGATCTGCCGGTTCAACGAGACCCTCGATGAGACGAACGATACTTGCGTTTGTCATCCCGATTCTGTTGTCTACCCGGTGACCGGACAATGCTTACCATCGTATGGAACGCAATGCAGCGATGATACTCAATGTGATCAACTAATTTCTCCGACCGGAAACTTTGTCTTTGGCCGCTGCCTCACCGTTTCGACCAGCTCCATAACTTCCATGAGTTTTTGCTCATCCAATTGCCAAACTAATGCCGACTGCCCGGCAGAGATAGGGTTCATGTGTGTATCCGAACTCGAGGCCTGCGTGCCTGGTGATGAAGGCTAACCATTATGCGGTTAACTCACCATAGTCTTATCTTCGTAGCCTTGCTGACTGTGGGCATCCAACAGTCGGTTTTTGCTTTCGACCATGACGAAGACCCCAGCAACGAGATTGAGCTCTCCAGTGAGGAAGCGGCCATTCTCCGCGAGCTCGAGCGGGAAGGGGGCTTCGGCAAAGTCCGCGATATACCATTACTCGACATCTATGGTTTTGCCGATGTCCTGGTCGGTGGCTTCATAGGGATGAACGATCATGTTGCTTCCCAAAACAACTTTGGTGAGCGCATAACGAACGTCATGCTCGGAAACCTAAATATGTACCTAGATGCAAATCTTACTCATGGTTTCCGTTTTCTTGGGGAGATTCGGTTTCATACCGCACCGACCGCAACGTCTGAGGGCCCCAACTTTGATGGCACCGCAGACCATTTTGTACACTCAACCTCGTGGGATGCAGTGGATGGTAACACTCCCTTTAGCTTTGGATATATAGAGATCGAGCGTGCCTACCTAGAGTACGTCTATGCAAATTGGCTGAAAGTAAAGATTGGAATCTTGCTGACGCCTTACGGCGTTTGGAATGTTGATCACGGATCGCCGGTTATCATTCCCACCCGTAGACCCTTTGTTGTTGCGAGTGAGTTGATTCCTGAGCGTCAAACCGGCCTTGAAGTCTCTGGTTTGCTTTCGGCCGGTACTTTACGTATTGGTTACCACGCATATACGAGTAATGGACGAGGTTCAGTCTCCACCGCCCTGGATCTTGATGATAATCTCGCCGTTGGAGGACGACTATACATTGATACCACCGCGCTCGGTCGACTGCGGGTCGGTGGCTCATTCTACAGTGGGACCACGGCCGAAGAACGGGTGAACGTGGTTCCCGAGTCACTTCAGACCGGTTCGCCGGAGCTAAGCTCTTACTTTTCGATCCGAAACCATGAGTTAGCTTTTGGGGCAGACCTGGTATGGAAGATCGCCGGCTTTCATCTGCAGGCTGAACTGCTTTCCCGCCAAGTCGTCTATGATAATGACGCGCGAGCCCCCACACTCGGAGGAAGCACACCGGACTATCACGCCTGGGGGGCCTACGGATTGCTCGCTTATGAACTCCCGTTTTGGCATCTCAGGCCCTTTTTCTTGGCTGAACACAATGATTTCGGTCGGGCCGATTTTGGCGGCCTTTCGGGAATGACGATCTTTTTCATAGGTCTGAATATTCGAGTGCTTCCAGTAGTCGTCTTTAAGGCGCAGTATCTCCATGTAAAGTTAAGTAGTAATACAGGATCATCATCCGTCACTGACCCGCAGAACGGTTTTGAGATGCAATGTTCCTGGGCGTTTTGAGGTTACTATGATATCGACAAGCTTTAGTTCAATGCATCCTAAGGTCCCCGGTAGATATGCTTATCGCCCAAGACTGCGTTTTAATCTGTTTTTTATGAGCAAAATTGTTTTTTTCTTCACAGTTATATGTATTCCGCTGAATGGGTATGCGGAGCCTCTTGTGGTCATCGTTTCGAAAAAACTACCCGTGAAAGATCTACCTAAAGGCATGATACAACTATTGTTCTTGGGCGAAACGGTCGAAGCAACGGGTAAGAGACTTTTTCCACTCAATCTCTCTCCGGAGGCTCCGGAGCGTCAGTCTTTTGATGAGAAGATGCTCGGCATCAGTCCCAAGGATATGCCGAGATTCTGGATCGATCAACGTATTCGGGGCAAAAACAAACCACCAAAGACCATTCCGAGCATGAAGTTATTGCTTCGCTTGGTGGCCAAGCTCCCTGGAGCCATTGGGTACGTCCCCGAGAGTGCAGTCACCGAAGCGGTTCAGATCGTGGCCATTGACGGCAAACGACCGACTGATCGTGACTACGCCTTGAAGTAGTCGCGAATAGAGCAAGTGCACTTGAGGTGAGCATCTACAGCAAAGACCACTTCAATTGCTTCTATAAGAATCAACAAGTGGTCGCGCAGCGGGGCTATGCCCGGCGTAGAAGCAGGAACTTGGGTTCAACCCAAGTGATTTCTGCTCTAGCTCTGCTCACGCCCGCGCAGTGAGGCCGAGCCGAGCGTAGAAAGAGGAACTTAGGTTTCAACTCAAGCTATCTTGCTATGTTGTCCACCAGCAGCCGTTTGGTTTGGCCATGTGTGTTTCACGGAAAGACCGGCCCATAGATGCGGGCAGGGCTAGATCAACCGGCTGATAGGGCGTGTCTTTAGCCTCCAGCTACGATGTCATCTCCGCAGCTGGAGGTTAAGGACACGCCCTAACGTTACCTGATCGGTGTTATCCTGAGATGTCTGGGCATCCATTGTCCGCAACAAGGGTACCGTGCCATTTTCGTATGAGACTTTCTGTAGGGCCTTACAGCAAAGACCCCTTTAACAACCAACGAGTGGTTGCGCAGCGGGGCATAGCCTCGCGTAGAAGTAGGAACTTGGGTTCAACCCAAGTAATTTCTGGTGTGTTGTGTTTGTGGGGATGTGGTAATCGGCTTGAGCGGACTATCCCAAATTCTGACGCCATCGACCGTTAGCAAAAGCTTTAAGAAGGGTTTTTGAGCGGCCCGAGTCGATATCGGACAAACAGGTACCAGCGGAAAAAAAGTCACTCAGCCCTTCAAGATTGATCAGCTGCTTACGGGTTACGCCGGTGTAAGCCATTGTCCACTGGCCGAATGCTCGTTGCCCGATCGGTTCTTGAATAATTTTTGTTACTTTCGTATGCCGAGGGTCTTTTGATATCTTGTTGTATAAAGAATCTACCCTTGCCTGCTCTCCTTCAAGTACTTGGAAAAAACTATTCTCTGAGTACAGTAACATGCCCGTAATGTCTATCTCAGCGTTCTTGACTCTTGCTAACTCTAGAAGTTCCATCAACGCTTGTTCCTCGAATCTAGAGGTCGCACTGCTCACATAGATTAGGTGGACCAGTCCTTCACTTTTCATTGTTTAACTCGAAGCTTCCTCCTTGTTCAATGCTCGACCAGATTGATCGAAATTTTAGCATACCGTTGGTCCGGCTTAGCCATCATCGTTCGGATGGTTTCTTTATGGTACATTTCGATGGGTATCAGCTTGCGTAGACGTTAGCCCTCCGCCGTCTTCATCGAGGCTGATCACAGAAATTTTACCCCGAACTAGACCAAACCCAATCAACTGATTGTTTTCGCTCTGAAATGACTACAGGAAGCCGGAGCTCACTTTCAAAGTGATCCAAAAATCAGCACGGCCGCCGGTATGTACGCGTTTCTTCTTCTCTGGTGTCAGCTACAGCAGAGATCCCTGGGAGTTGAACCCCAGTTCCGTTTTCTACGCTCGGCTGGGCTTCGCTACGCGTGTGTGTGCTGAGCTAGATGCTCAACTCAAGCGCACTTTGCTGTAAGTCTTCGATTCATGTACAGGACCTATTCCTAACAGCCTGTTGATTTAGCCCAGTGTGTAGCTATCGAGCCCGGCTTTTCGTGATACACTCTGACGACGAGGTGAGCGTACCTGGCGGTACGCGACCGAGGAGAGACTTTTCGTGGTCAGGACGTTTCACGGAAA
>JAHQVK010000153.1 GCA_019634385.1 Myxococcales bacterium
GAAACCGAATGCTGGTCCCAGTAAGAAACCGAATGCTGGTCCCAGTAAGAAACCGAATGCGAGCCCCAAGAGAGCAGACTCCCCTCCAAACCGAAAACGCGCTTCATCAGGCGCTGGCCGAACTACTCCTCCCCCGCCTGATCGAAAGCGGTAGGTACTTCAGGCCTAGACGCGGGTACTTCAACCCACTCCAGAGAGCTATGGGCAACCACACCGGCAGGACTAGCCAGGGCCGCTTTCATAACATCCTCGCCGGTTGTTGAGGACGATGGCATCGACATCTCACTACGATGAAGTCCTTCCTCTGGCTCCGGACGAACCGTCCTTAGTGCCTTTCCCATTCGTACCGGTACCGATGCCAACCGGGTGCTCACCGTAGCTTCGGTCCGATGCAGCAGTTTTTGTGCACGGACTTCCGCCCGTTTTGCGAGGCTCGGCATGCCCACTTCTTCCGCCACCGTAGCCAACATCCTAAAAACCCTCAGATCATCGGGTCTGAGGCGAGCCATAAGCCGGATGATGTTCAGCCTAACGTTCGGCTTCTTGGCGAGACCTAGCGCCTGCTGAAGGTGAGTAAATGCCTCCGCGTGGCGTTCTTGCTCAACACATAACTCAGCAGCTACCCCATGAAGACTCACCCCTTCCCGGAGAGACAACGCCTTACGACAAGCAGCTAGCGCCTCACGCTGTTGCTTCCGCTCACGGTGAAACACGATCAGGTCCATCAACACATCATGCGCGCCGTCGATATCCCCCGCTCGCTCCAACATAAAAGCCCTACGCAAACTGGTAGATGATCGGGGACGGGTCTGGCTGCTGCGCCCCATAGTCGAGTTTACTGCGCCCATATATATTCTACCTGGTAATGCACCGAAATACTCGCCCCACATGTCGACGATTGTATTCCAGCACGCCGGATATAAAAGTACCTGTATAACTGTCTACCTTCAATGCCCTAAAATCGTACACGAGGTTATCCCTGATAAACGAACATGACCAGAACCCACTTGTAATCACATACCAACAAAAATCTTTTCTTAAGAATTTAACACACCTTAAACCATTTAAGCATACATGTATTGATGCACCGTTGTGAATGAACTAAACCTTTGTCTACAGCAAAGACCACTTGAATTGATTCTATTAGAATCAACAGGAGGTCGCGCAGCGGGGCATTGCCCCGTGTAGAAGCAGGAACTTGGGTTCAACCCAAGTGATTTCTGCTGTAAACGGTCCCCATAGAGTCACGGATATATTCATGAGATTGACCATCCTTGGGGCCTTAGCCCTCAGCGCCCTCAGTGGTTGCTCAACACCTCATCGGTTTCTCGCCGCACGCATAGCCCCCGACAATGCATCCACTGTTATCGTCGTTCGCGAGCAACAATCTGGTCCCACCAAACTCAAACCATTCTCCGGAAGCGTCATCGAGACCACTCCCTCACCTTCGGGCTTATTTCTTGGTACTCTGGTCGCTAATATTGACGGATCGCAACCTACAGTGGATCTCCATATTATCGATAAGACCTCAACTACCGTGCGTTCAATGCATCAGGTATATGCATTCGCCTTTTCTCCAGACGAGGCCTACATTGCTGTCATCCGAGGCTCATACTTTGAAGGCGAACCTGGATTTCAACCAACAGCTACTGAAATCCTAGGTCTTCAGGGACCTGACATTGGGATCATAGACGGTCTAGAGCAAGCTACCGAACTGCAGTGGGTACAATTCGAAGACCAAGGACTTGTTCTCATTGCCCGGGTCATGACCGAAAAGGTTCACGTAAAAGCCTATGTGTTAGATACGTTGACGCTTATTCCTACGCACTACCTGGGCATCCATTTCTCCCCGGATGGGCACTACTACTATCTCACACCCGCTGAAACCATTTTTGACGAGCGGTGCCACCTCAACCCTCCAGAGCGAACGTGCATCCAGGTCTATGCACGAGAAAGTAGCATACCGCTACAAATTCCAGTGGCAAAAGGTTTGGACCGACCCCTCGGTTGGGTTGATAACACTGGCCTTCTTATCGGAAATAATCGCAACCATGAGTGCCAGATCGTTGATGTGAAGCGCGCGAAAACCCGCGGTATGGCCCATGATGTAGACTGGTCCTGGCATACACGCCGAGGATTCATAGTAGAACACCCAAACAAACCGACCATACGCGATCTCAGTCCGCCCAAACTTTCCCCTTCCGAACCTTAGGTTGAATCGCCTCTACGAACAGGCCAATAGATCTTGGGCGTGTCTTCAAACGCGGGCTGCGGAGATGACGCCGTAGCCCGCGTTTGTGAGGGGTCGGCCCCGGAGCAAGGATACGGGATGTACCGGGCCGAGGGGCCCGAAAGGGGGGCGAAGCCGAAGCCACCGAACCCGCACAAGTGGAGGATACAAGTCAGAACGCGGGCCAGAGGGTGAAGACACACCTAACAATGACCGGCAGAATCAGAGCATGATCTTGCCAACCGAAGCACATCGTTTCCGACCAGCAACCGAACAGCTGATGCTGAATACTGAACATTTATTCAAGGCCTATTGGTTGCCAATCGCAGAGATATGCCTGGGAGTCTGTACCTGACTATTGAACCACTATCCATATCCCCAGCAGAGTGGACCCAAGTTGTAGACAAGACCATTACGCTCCTCGAACGCTGGACACCTTCTCTTTGCAGCTGGACGACCTACACCTACCATCAAGCTCGTCTTACGGTGATAACTTCAACGATTTACTGCCCGCACCAACGTCGATGGCAAATATTAGCCCGTCATGACCCCCAAACACTTGGTGATAGATATCTGGTCTATCGTGACCTTGCTTGGTACCAATCACGCAGTTCGCATCACGTACCTATTAAAGATCTCATTCGCCATGCCGCCAAGCATCGGATCAATGGATTCGGCAATTCAGTTCACCACCTGCCATCTCCTATTATCCAATGTTCTCCCTTTAACCACCCCCATCACCTCGCATTGCTGGCCGTTGCCATGGTGATCGAAAAGCACTTCCCCAATCACGCTATGACCTTTGGAAATATACACCCCTCGGAAATTAGTTATGCCCAAAAAAGAGCAGAAGAGATTCTCAATCAACCGGTTCCAGTTCCTACAAGAATGGATCCCCGGCGACTACTCACTCGTATCCAGCCGGTTGTCTCCCCTACCGAGCTACTAGAATGTTTTCGCGCCCTTGTCTGCGTCCGTTACGAACATGACAAGCATCAAGTCTGCTTACAATTCCTGCCTCATCCTATCGCCATAAGCGATTGGTTCAATCATCTTCGTCGAAGGACTCCACCACCATACCTATTGGTTCAACTGGTAAGCGCTTGGATAAATGCGGGAAAGGACCTCCACACTTGCGGCTATTTCTCCTGTATCCTACCAGACGGCCCTAGGTTGTCTCCCCTTCGATGGATAGATTCGGTTGTTGATTCCGGCCTTCTCTTGAGTAATGAGATCAAGCATAAATATCATCAAATCCTGAACAAATTGGCACCGGACATAGAAACTCTTGCTCACGATGAGCGTCCCTCTTCCCCATTCGGGTTGTTGACGACCCAACACATGCGTATACAAACATTCATAACATACCTATCAAATCTATTCCCAGACCAAATTCTCGACCTCATTCCTCACCTCCACAGACAAGTGCAAAAGCTTGAACGCGACGTACTTCAAGACATTCGTGAACTCAGTCCCAAAACTCAGCTCCAAGCGGACGAGTGCTCTTCCCTCCACCTGATTTGTCATTTACATAGCCGTTCACAACTAAATTCAGCACAAGTACTTGCACTAGAGGAACTCATCCGCCACACCCAGGAACAAATTTACCTTCTCCGCGATCATATAGATATCATGACGCGGTTTTGTTCCTTATCCCAAGTACGTGACATACTACTTCATATGTTATCTATTCTTGGTCCATATCTAAGAAAAGAGGTGGTTGAGAGTCTCACTCAAGAGCGCCGAAGAGACGTTCTTCTTTGGCTACTAGGCCTGGTTCGGACCAGAGTAAGCACCCCGTTGATGCTCAAGCTCAAAATCTCTCTCTTCGAAAGTCCGCAACTACTCGATGAAAGCATGCGCTGGGGTCACACCTTCAATACCCGACAAGGATACCGCTCAAACTCTTATATATTAGACTCAAGAGGTCTTGGCCATCAAAGCTCGCCTCGACCACACCAGACCACCAAGAAACAAAGCTAAAGATATCCACGCCAACCAGTCTCCAAACATGATGTACACTGAAGTACTCCCATCCTCAATCAACGGTACATCTGCAAATATAATTTCCTGAGTCCACTGCCCCGACTGTTTCAGTGGTCGACCGGTGGGTAATATAACTGCACTCACTCCAGTATTTGTTGAGCGAATCAATGAACGACGAGTCTCGATGCTTCTAAGGGCGGCCAAAGCAAGATGAATCCGAGGTTCATGACCATTACCGAACCACGAATCGTTGGTCACATTCACCATCGCATCTGGTGGTCCGTCCTCAAGCCAAATCTGTCTGCTCTGACTCGGCAAAAGGTCTTCGTAACAAATCATCGGCAAGAGTTTGGTTCCATCCCGAAGATGTAGATGCCTCCGTGCATTCCCTCGCTGAAAGTTAGACGTCCGTGGGAGAAAGTTCTTTCGCAGAAAACGTCCCAATTCGGGAATGTCATCCACCACCGGGATAGACTCACCAAAGGCGAGCAGTCGGATCTTGTCGTAGATCCCCGCCACCTCTCCGGTCGCGGAGACAAGAATAATGCTATTATATAGCTTGCGACCTTCGGGTAGAATTTCAACCGTAATGCTCCCGGACAAAACGGACCGGGTGATGCCCGTGGTGATAAATTGACCAACGTTGGTGGTGTCGCGAAGGATTGCCCGATTAAACGCCGCTTCCGGCCATACGATGAGCTCCGTTTCTGGTTTCAACCGAATCGCTTCTCGAGACATTTGCTGGTGCTGATGGAGAAATAGTTTTCGTTTCTCGGTCTTATCTTTCTCCCCAAGATTGCTCTGAATGAGTGCTACCGGCAGAGTTCGCGCCTGCGTAGACGCTATGCCCCATCGGGAGAGCTGGATTCCTCCGTAAGCTAAGGTCGCGCTAAGAGCCAGCACACTGACCACCGCTGGTCGCCAACTGAAACCCCGAATCCGGGTCGACCAAGGCAAGAGTGAATAGGTCCCGCCCGCTACCAGCGCTATCAGACCATCCACTCCATAGGCACCACCAAGATCCGCAATTTGGTTCAGTATCGGGACTCGATAAAAAGCAGCGGCCAGAAAGCTATGAAAAAGTAGAGGGTAGGTCCAAGTGCACAGGATAACCGCCCATGGCAACGACCATGCGGGTGAGATTCCCAAGCGCTGCCTAGACCAGCATACCAACCCTGCAACGCACCCCCACAGGAGTCCCTGATAGGCACTCAACAGAACATAACCGAGCAACGCCAACGGCAATGAAAAATCACCAAAGGTCATCAATAAATCGACCAGCCAGTAATAGCCGCCGCACATCCCTACAAAGCCGCAGAGCGTCCCGAGCGCCACCGAAACCCAAAAATTGCGCCCTTCAATGGACGCCAACAAAAAGACCGGAAAGAGAAAAATCAAAGGCCAATAACCGAAGCCTATAAACCCTAGGAAAAAGAGGGTGCCCGCACTAACAGACAACAGAAGAGCGCTCACTCCCGCTCCATAGCAGGTCATGAATCATTCGTCCGCGGTTCTTAAACCAGCACACCAGCTTGCTCGAACAGACCACGGGTGCTATCCGCCCGGAGTATTTCTTTCCGTGGTTACGCCATCGCACATGCAACCATGGGTGAACATGGTCTTGATATGCCTACTGCTTGGGATGGCGGCATTGTCTCCCAATGTATGGGCTAGTCCTGAAAACCCGAAGAAAACATCCTCCGGTTTGACGCTATCTTTCGAAACCCGTAGCTCACCAGACGTCACAGAAGAAGAAGCCAAGTCACCTTCAGACCTTACCCAGACATCAACAACAAGCTCTGAACCCCTCGCTCTCAACGATCTTATTCGTATCGCGGTTCGCGACAGCTTTCAGGTACGAGTCAGCTCCGCCCAAATCGCAGAAGCCCAATCCCTTTACACACTTGCATTATCCCTTGCCTATCCCCAAGGGACTGCTCGCTTTCTCTTTGGTGGACCAACTTCGGAAGCTCGTACAAGAATCCAAAACGATATTAGCACCGTCACCGATGCATCCCTGGAGGGTGACCTCAATTTGGGACAACTGGGAGTATCGTTACGTGGTGCGGCCGAACTAGCTGTTCCCCTTATGACCTTTGGTAAAATTAGCCAAAGCAAGCAGGCTGCCTCCCATTTGGTGAGGGCCAGCAAGTACCAACTCGAAGCGACTCGATCATCGGTGATACTCGATCTCGTTCGAGCCTATTGGGGATGGCAGCTCCTCCGTAGCCTCATCAACTCGCTTCGCGAGGGTGAAGATCGGTTGGAAGGAGTTCTGGATCAAATTGAGGAACTTCTCGATGCCGACAGCGGGCAGGTCACCGAAAATGATCGACTGCGACTCAAGTTCGCCGTCAGTACCCTGTCGGTACGACAGGCCCAGGCTGAGGGGGGGCTTGCCCAGCTGGAGCAAGCCATCCGCCTTCTGATTGGTCGAAGCCAAGACAAGCCGCTGCCGCTTTTGGAGGAAAGCTTGGAGGACGCAATAGTTAGCGATCTTCCTTCAGTGAAGGACCTCATTGCCGCCTCCCGTCGGGAGCGGCTAGAACTGAAAGCCCTCCATCAGGTGGTAGAGGCTCAAGAAGCCTTTCGAGAACTCCAGAAGGCTCGAATATGGCCTACGATCTTTCTCGGTGGTTTCATAAATTTTGCGGTAACCACCAATGCAACAGACCAAACCAACCCGTTTATTAAGGACCCATTCAACTTTTTCGACGCCGGTATTGGCTTAGGTCTCCAACTGGATCTCGATCTTTTTACGAAACTCGCCCAAGTGGAACAAGCAGAGGCTCAGCTCAACGTCCGCACCCATCAGGAAGTACTTGCCATGGAAGCCTCCGAACTCCAGGTGCGTAATCTACACGCTCAGATCTCAGCAGAGCTGCTACAAGCTCGCCGTCTGGAACGCGCCCACCTCTCCGCACGAGGCTGGCTGACTGCATCTACGTTGGCCTACGACATAGGCGCCGGACAAGCAGATGAACTTATTGACGCATTCCTCGCATGGGCAACCTCCATCGCTGAGCTCCAGGGTACGCGATATGACAACATTATCCACTTCGCTGAACTTGCGCGAGCAACCGGACGGTTGCGTCATCACAGGGCAGATATGCGTGACTAAGCACAACAACGAGAATAAACGGCTTGCCTACCCGCGTCTTCAGACCGAAGCCAATGAATATGCTCCGGAGTATTAGCGTGAACCTGGTTATAGTGGTCTGTATTGCCCTCCATATGGTGCCTGCCTCTTCTACGGCAACGGCTGCTCCAACCACCGTAGCTGAGGACCGTCCCTCGCCGCGCCGCTGGCTGGAGTCAAGGGTGCGACAAGGTCACAAGTTGGCGAGCCGTAAGGTGGAGCCCGACACTCTCGGTGAACAAAAGTGGCAAGCCCAGGCCAAAAAGTTGATCGACGACATTCTGGATTGGAATGAACTGACGCGCCGCTCCTTGGGGAGTAACTGGCGAAAGCGCTCCGCAAAGGAGCAACAAACATTCAGTCATTTGCTCCGGCAGCTGATTGAGGTCTCGTACCGTTCTCGCCTCCGTTATGCTGTTCGGGAAGACGCTTTGGATAAGAAAGAGGACGTGAACATCGAGTGGTTAGAAGAAGATGTACGGGCATCCAAAGCAAATCTCGTAGCAAAAGTCACCGCGAATAGAAACTCAGCCCTGCTGGGCTTTAACTTACTGTGGACCCAGGGGCGCTGGCGGGTCTACGACGTGGCTATTGACGATCTATCTACGGTCCGCACCTACCGTTCTAACTTTCGAAAAATCCTAAAAACAGAGGGATGGGAAGGTCTCATAAACCGGTTACAAAACAAAATTGCCGATATTGAGGCCGGTAGAGCCGACTTTGCGCGTCCCAACAGCCTAGGCTCTCGTAAAGCCCCTGAGCACCGGTAAGTTGTGACGTCCTCTATCACTGCACTGTCCGCCCTGTCATGGGTCACCCTAGGAACTGCCACCGGAATCATTAATACTCTCGCTGGTGGTGGCTCGCTCATAACCTTGCCGGTGTTAATCTTTTGTGGTCTCCCCGCCTCCCAGGCAAACGCCACAAACCGCATTGGCATAGGCGCTCAGTCTTTGATTGCGATCCTCACCTTTGTGCGCTCAGGAAGATTTCAACCCACTCAAGTTTTTCCCCGACTGCTCGTAGTCTTACCCGGGTCCTTCATCGGGGCAAGCCTGGCCTCTAACCTAGCCCCTGAGGGCCTCCAACTCATCATTGGTGTCGTATTACTGGTGCTGATGGTGCTGCTTGTTCTCAGGCCACAGCGGTGGCTAAAAGCTCATGCTGCCGCGCCCTTATGGGTTCAGCTCTTGATGTTTTTTGGTGTGGGCTTTTATGGTGGCTTTCTGCAGGCAGGTGTTGGTCTCATTTTATTGATGACCTCAACGCTGGTGGCTGGCGAAGACCTGGTCACAGCAAATATGACTAAAACTCTATTGGTAGGTAGTCTCACCGGGCCAGCTCTCGCGGTATTTATCTACGAGGGACTCGTTCATGTACCTATCGGGATGTGTTTAGCAGTCGGTTCAATGCTCGGGGGATATATCGGCGCGAGACTCACCTTGTCTCACGGAGCCCCAGTAATCAGAGTGCTCCTGATAATTGTTGTCACGATCTCCGCCACGCGACTTCTTGAACTATGGTAGGAAACTTACCATAACCCTTCGAGAACCCGCTCGTCGATCGCAGCTAACTTATTACGAATCGCTTTCTCCATGTCGGCAAACTCTGGTCGTTCAGTAACCTCGTGTAGCATCCGAGCCGCCTTCATGACTCGGGCAAGATAGGTAAAGAACGAACCTTCTTCGCGTCCAAGATCATGCTTAGAAACATACTCCACAAACGTCAAATCTTCGTCCTGCATTTCGGACCAGATCTTTTTCTGCACTTTACCACCGTGAAGCTCAGGATGCGTGACCTTGCCGAGAAAGGTCTGCAAAGCTTGCTCACTGCGGGTGAGCTCACGAGGATGTTTTTCCCAGTACAAAGTTTCAGCATCTTCAAACGAAGCCTGGGGATTGTCTCGGCGCAGTTCTCGCAGCTTCTGAATACACCACTCCCGTATCTTAGCCCGCTCCCGTTTCTCGAAGATCCGCTGAATGGCGTCATGCTCAACCAAAAGCTCTACCAACTCGCGGTGCTGCCCCTCTTCTAATGTCGTTTGTTCAACCACCCACCAAGTAAAGACGCCATCAACGCCTTGGAGCTTTCGGATGACAAAACCGGTGACCTGTCGTCCCTCGGAATTGAGAATCCCCAATGCTTGGAGGTTCGCGGTGATCTGTGCCAGCCTCTTGTGTGCATCCCATTTGGCGTGGTCCGGAAGTAACAAGCGGTCAATCACTCGCTCGATGTCGAGGGAACCACTCTCTTCCGCCGCTACTTGGCTTTCGAGAATTTGGTACGCCACCGCCTCCACCCGCTCTTGGGCGACTTTAAGAACCTTTTCCGCCTCCACCAGTGACACCTTAAGTTGCGCCAAGGTTTCAGCCTCTTCGTCCGAGGGAGCTTCCCCGAAAGCCATCCCTTCTAACCGCCCAATTTCCTTGCGAGTACGTTCCAGATCTTGAGCAGCTCGCTGCTTGCGCTCTTCTTCAACCGCCTTTTGCCCTCTCAGCGTTCGTTCGGCCAAGTTGGGCAGCCCAATGGCCAATATCTGTTCTGCAGTAATTTGTGTCTTCGAGCGCAGCTGCTCCGGCTGCCCTTCAACCAGTTGTCGATGAGACTCTTCGTCCCAAATGACATCTTTTTTTACTTTGGCCTCCGATTTGGCCCGAGTATAGTATTTGCGCTTGACCTTAGATTCATCAATGTTAAGTGCCCCTCGTTTCTTGAGGTCGCGCACTTCCTTTCGAAAGTCTTGGACAATATCTTCCGGCCCAAGAGCAATCGCTATACCCTCGGTGTCAAACTGTGGGCGTCCTGCACGTCCGGCCATTTGATGGTACTCAGATGGGAGCAAAAGCCTTGCCTTGCCTTTGATATACTTTCTGAGTGAGGGGAAAATCACTCTCTTCGCTGGCAAATTGATACCTGCAGCGATAGTCTCCGTAGTAACCACAAACTTGAGTAAACGGTCGGCCGTCAACTCTTCAACTAAACGTCGATAGGAGGGGAGAATGCCTGCGTGATGGATCCCTATACCATGTTCCAAAAGGGAACGTAGTTCTGAACCAAATCCTTTTGGTAACAGGATGCTGTCCGACCTCGAGACAATTTCCGCTTGCTCTTCTTTGTTCACAAATCGGGGACAGCTCTTGAGCAGACGTGCCCGCTCATAGCTTAACGCTCGCCCAAAAGAAAAGATGAGGGCGGGAAAGTCACCCGAAGCATACAAGCGCTTCACCGTTTCGACTAGATAGTCCTCCCGCCACTCATGATATAGTGGAACCTTCCGCTCACTTGAAGTCACCAACTCAAGCGGGACTCCCCTCACCACTCGAGCCCACTGACAAAAACTCTGTGGCTCCCCGACAGTGGCGGAAAGAATGACCAACTGGCACTTTGGACCAAGACCAATAATGGACTGCTCCCACACATAACCGCGCTCGAGATCGTTGAAGTAGTGACCTTCATCCATCACCACCACATCTGCTGGCACCCGTTCGCCCCGACCTCCGTAAATACGGTTCCATAAGATCTCCGCAACAACCACCTGGATAGGCGCCTCGGGGTTGACCTTGTAATCGCCGGTCGCAAACCCAACGTTGTCCTCGCCGAAATCCTCTTGAAACTCTCTGAATTTTTCTTCGGTCAACGCCCGCAGCGGCGTAGTATAAATGCCGCATTTTCCAGAGCGTAGTGCCCGCATCAGAGCAGCCTTACCCATCAGCGTTTTGCCGGTGCCGGTCGGCACGGTAATCAGCACGTGGTCACCCGCAAAAATGCGACCCACTGCCTCTTCCTGGACGGGATACGGCTCCAGATCCCTCGAAAAGAAGAACTTGTCGTAAAACTCGAGCTCGATATCCCCTTCAGTACTCATTTGACCTCAATAAGCTGCACAGTAAACGTCAGGACGGCGTTGGCTGGTATGACTGGCGGAAACCCCCTCTCACCATAAGCCATCTCCGGAGGAATCACCAATTTACGCTGCCCTCCTTCTTTCATCCCCACGATCCCTTCATCCCAGCCCCTAATCACATGGCTTTCGCCCAGACCAAATTGGAACGGCTCGTTCCGGTCGTGACTACTGTCGAACTTACTACCGTCCGCAAGCGTTCCAGTGTAGTGAACACTGACCGTTTTCCCCTTGGTTGCGGTTTTGCCTTGGCCTTCGACCAAGTCTTCAATCTGTAATTCGGTCATGCCGTGCTACTAGCAGCGTATCGTCTAGACCGATAGTACTTCCTGGTTCAGCACCGATCCTCCCGGTTTCACCAAAGCTCCCCTAGCTTCTACAGCAAAGACCACTTGATTTGATTCTTAGAGAATCAACAAGGGGTCGCGCAGCGGCGCATTGCCCCGCTGCGAAGCTGGAACTTGGTTCAACCCAAGTTCTTTCTGCTGTAAAGGGTATTAACGCCCATTCGAGGTTGCTGCTTTGACCACAAAGTCTGACTGACTTAGTGAGTCTAGTACACATGGCCCGTTTGGTTTTTTCGACTCATCCAAATTCGGTCGTGCGCAGTTCAAATCATTGTATGGTTATTGCCCGACCCGAGAGAGTTGAGCTCGGACTGGCTCTGTTACCACCTGGTATTTCTAGCATTTTATCCCATCTGTCTTCCGAGATACAAGCGGGCCTGACCGGCTCCGTTGCCACAACGCTAACCTTTGAAGGCATTCGTCGGCTATCCTTAGGCGTACTCAGCAGCCCTGGCTCGCGCTACAACTGTCCGGCTCGGCCGGACCTTATCGTCCGCTTCCTGCAAATGAGCGACCTCCTTCGAGACGCGCATACGAGCGTGATCATCTATCTCGAAGACCTCGATCATCTAGAGGGAACCCTCACCGGCATTGCTCGGGGATTCCCAATCTTCGATCGCCGTTCCGGCCCCCCCACCGAACCGAGAGTTCATGTGATGCTGGTAGGGCCCGATGGAAAACCCATCCGGTTGCCAGTCGAAGAAAAAAAACGGGTGCAGGTTATTCGCACCGCCGCCGCCCTCGTCGACACCCCTCCGAGCGAGCTTCACCCGGAGAACTTCGCCTCCAAAGTAAAAAAGAATGTTGAGGATCTACCTCGCGTCACCGTTAAGGAACTCTACGGCCCAGCCTTGGCACGACATGGCCTCCGTGGCCTGCAGGCGGTAGGCAAAGCCTCTATCATCCCTCCTCGACTCATCTGTGCGACGTACCGCCCCGTACGACCACGCGGACCTCACGTAGCCATGGTGGGCAAAGGAGTCACCTTCGATACCGGGGGGCTCCATCTCAAGGAGCGGGGTCACATGGAGGGTATGAAATACGATATGGCCGGTGCGGCAGCAGTGCTGGGTGCCTTTCAACTCCTGGCCGACATGGGGGTAGCCATGCAGATGAGCTTAATTTTATGTCTGGCCGAAAACGCGGTGGGACCAGCCAGCTATAAGCCCGATGACATTCTGACTCTCCATTCCGGTAAAACCGTGGAGATCAATAATACAGATGCCGAGGGGCGATTGATTCTTGCTGACGGGCTCTCTTACGCCGCTCGGAGCCTCGGGGCTAAAATCCTCATCGATACCGCCACCCTAACCGGAGCGCAGTTGGTGGCTACGGGCACTCAGCATGCTGCCATCATATCCAATGACCCTGCCCTTGAGACCTTATTTGTGGAGGCGGGAAGAGCGAGTGGAGACTTGGTTCATCCTCTACCCTTTGCTCCTGAATTTTACCAAATGGAGTTTAGAAGTCCCCTCGCTGATATGCGCAATTCGGTTAAAAATCGCCTCAACGCTCAATCCAGTTGTGCTGCTCAATTCATCTGGTCACACATAGAAACAACCAACGTCCGCTGGGCACATGTGGATCTGGCTGGCCCCGCCTGGCTCGGCGAACGAGGTACAGGTTTTGGCGTCTCTCTCGTCACCCGAGTAGTGCGAAGCCTCAGCCCACCAGCCCGAAGCACTTCCCACTACCGGTCCCCCAGTAATTCCGTGGCATAACCAGGTCGCAATGAAACGACACGCTCCCGCCACCGAACGCAATCAACAGCCCATTGCTCAAGCCTTACAATCCCACCTGCCAGCAAAAGGGCTGCTAGTAGAGATTGCAAGTGGTACCGGACAGCACACCATATACTTTGCCCGCAAATGGCCAGACCATACGTTTCAACCCACAGATATTGATTCCGAAGCCATCGCAAGCATTGAAGCTTGGCGGATGGAGGCTGGACTCACCAACATCCTACCCGCTCAAACTCTCAACGCTGCAGAACCCGACACGTGGCCTGATCTATGTCCAGACACCATTTTTTGCGCAAACATGATCCATATCTCTCCGTGGAAAGCCACTGAGGGCCTATTCGCTGGGGCCGCGCAACGATTAGCCACCGGAGGAAAGCTGGTGACCTACGGTCCCTACCTTATAAACGGACAACCCACTACATCAAGCAACGCCTCTTTTGATGTCTCTTTATCAACACGCAACCCAGAGTGGGGACTTAGGGACGTTGCGGATCTTGATCGATTGGGCCAGTCGCTGAGACTTACACGTATCGAAAAGCTCGCGATGCCTGCAAACAACTTTCTTTTGGTCTACCAACGATGAAGATCAGAAAGAAAACTTTCGATAGATACCCCTCTATCTCGTTGAGCAGGACCATCGAGCAAGATCTCCAGTGGGTACTCATAGTGAAGATGGGCGGTAGACCCCAAGGCTAGGCTATAGCGATCGATATTCTCAGAGGTAAATAATATCAACTTCGAACGGACAATCACACCGTGAGTATCCACAAAATCTCGCCCCGCAGCGAAACCTTTCACTAAGGCCAGTGCGTATACAATATCTATAAAGTGCCCACCCATGGAGGCTGAAAGCTGGCCGCGCCGAATAGACTTTAGCGCATCCGTTGTACCATTGAAGCCCCCAGCAACAATATCTTCACCATCGACCAAGGCACAATCCAATGCTCCAAGCGCCATTTCATCCGAGGCGGCCCATACAATATTTAGTCTCCCATATCGTTGCCGAAGTCTCGGATATTTTTTCTTTGCAGAAGCTCGCTGCCAATGGCCAGACGCAACGTGAAGAAGCTCAGCGACTGAAGAGGTCCGAACGGCTCGTTGTAGTCCACGTACCCGTTCAACTGATGCCTCCACGGCATTAGCCCCTCGAAACGCTAATATCCGCGGAGACCGAGAGGGCCATCGATTCTTGGCCGTAGCTATCAGATACATTCCTAGCTCGTATCCAGCCTGCTCATCGTCGGGCGCCATAAGCCCTATCCAGTATGGATACTTTTCCCGGGGACTCCCCATACGAGCAGCATCTTCTGGAGTCAGTCCGGTATATATAACAAAATGGGGTATCTCCTTTTCGTTAAAATATTGGATTAGTCTCGGAGTGAGTCCTTGAGTATTAGACAAAATTACATAATCAGGCCGAATACCAGCCTCGATGCGCTCCTGGATACTGCGCAAAATACCTTCTCGGAAGAAAGGCATATACACAACCTCCAACTCTAATCCTAAGTCTCGAGCAGCCATTCGGCTGAATCGATCAACTTTCCAAACCCACGGGCTTCTAAGCGCAGAATGCCCAATAGTAAAGAAGGTTACGAGGGGTAAAGTCGGGCGGGGGCTAAGGGGGGCTGCCGAAACTACTCCTGGGACACAAACTAGGCCAACGACCAGTAACCAAATACGCCACCGTCTGGAACTACGTCTGTGCTTCAACACCACAAACGATCGTACTCGGCCAATTCCAACCGAGCTGAACATTCGTTGTTCATAGAGACATACGCATGAAACCAACCTTGGCTGTGAGATGTCACAGTAACGACCACTCCATCCCGGATTCTGCTCTAGCAGCCGGTTGATTTGGCCATGTGTGTAGCTGTCGAGCCCGGCTTTTCGTGAAACGCTCTGACGACGAGGCGAGCGTACCGGGCGGTACGTGACCGAGGAGAGACTTTTCGTGGTCAGGACCTTTCACGGAAAGA
>JAHQVK010000154.1 GCA_019634385.1 Myxococcales bacterium
AGCTTAAGTCTGGAAAAGCTTAAGTCTGGAAAAGCTTAAGTCTGGAAAAGCTTAAGTCTGGAAAAGCTTAAGTCTGGAAAAGCTTAAGTCTGGAAAAGCTTAAGTCTGGAAAAGCTTAGGTCTGGAAAAGCTTAGGTCTGGAAAAGCTTAGGTCTGGAAAAGCTTAGGTCTGGAAAAGCTTAGGTCCGGAAAAGTTTAGGTCCGGAAAAGCTTAGATGTAGAAGAGCCTAGTTCCGCAAAAACTTGGGTGCAGAAAAACGTAATTCCGAAAGAACGTAAGTCTGCAAAAAATGAGTTTGGAAAACTTAGGTCTAAGCATCGCAAGGTAGCTTCGGCATAGGCCGATTTGTGGTTTTTTACCGTAGAAAGCAACTTTACAGCAGAAACCACTTGGGTTGAACCCAAGTTCCTGCTTCTACGCGGGGCTATGCCTCGCTGCGCGACCGGTTGTTGATTCTTCCAGAATCACTGCAAGTGGTCTTTGCTGTAATTCAGTTTAGGTGTGTCTTTCGCTAAGGCTAACAGCCTGTTGATCTAGCCCTGCACACATCTATCGGCCGGTCTTTCGGTGAAAGGTCCTGACCACAAGAAGTCTCTCCTCGGTCACGTACCGCCAGGTACGCTCGCCTCGTCGTCAGAGCCTATCACCAAAAGCCCGGCTCGATAGCTACACACATGGACAAATCAACCGGATGCTAAGGCCAAAAGCTAATATATATAGTTGTAAATATCGTTCGAAGTGAGTGTTTTGCTTTGATTTTAAGGTGTTGTGAGGTGCCTTTATTTGCTGTGGATGACCCGATGACAATATTTACAAGGTGATTTAGCCAAAGTTGCTTACATCTTAACAGCCTGTTGATTTAGCCCAGTGTGTAGCTATCGAGCCAGGCTTTTCGTGAAACGTTCTGACGACGAGGCGAGCGTACCTGGAGGTACGCGACCGAGGAGAGACTTCTTGTGGTCAGGACCTTTCACCGAAAGACCGGCCGATAGATGCCTGCAGGGCTAGATCAACAGGCTGTTAAGGCGCGCAACTTGCGGAAGTATCAAAACGAAGCGAAGGCTAGCAGTGCCTGATCGGTGTTACAGCAGAAATCCCTTGGGTTGAACCCAAGTTCCTGCTTCTACGCCGGGCTATGCCCGCTGCGCGACGACTTGTTGATTCTTGCAGAATCACTTCAAGTGGTCTTTGCTGTACAGCGGAGATCCTTTCGGTAGAACCCAAGCTCCTGCTTCTCCGCATGGCAATGCCCCGCTGCGTTCGGCCTCGTTGATTCTTCCAGAATCGCTTCAAGTGGTCTTTGCTGTACCTTCGCCCGGCGATCGAGGCCGGCCAGGTGCCTCTCAACAAACGTGTGGAGCCATTTAGCGAGCTCTGTCAGGTAATGCTAGGGTGTGTCGTCGAACTCCGGACCGCGTTCTGACTTGTTTCCCACATCTTTGATGGGTTGCTGGCTTAGCCACCCTTTCGGGTCCCTCGGTTTGGTACATCCAGTCTCCTCTCTCCGGGGCCGAAGGTTCACACTCGCGGGCCACGGCGTCATCTCCGCCGCCGGAGTTTGAAGACACGCCCTAAATCTTTGGGTTAGGCTTGTCGCCGATGTTGTTGAGCCGCACATCTGTCACGTTTTCTTCTCCTTGAGGAGTGCTTGTGCCGCTACCCGAGGGGAGTTGGACATTCGGGTTGCTGAGCCTATAAATCCGCCCTTGGGACCCGAGATGCGCATTGCGATGCTCTCGGACGTGCGCCGGTTCGAGATAAAGCCGAATCGTCCATCGATTCCTTCGCTGAAAGACAAAGCCATCACCGATCGTGCGCTGACCTCTCGATTGGTTGCCCACAAGCGAAACGGCTTTGGGCTGGCCTAGGGGGACATTCTTCTACCCGAAGGTCGAACGGTACCGATGCTGGTTCAGGAGGCGGTTGTCCGGGCCTTCAGGGAAGCGGGGTTCTGGGTGATTGTTTCCGGCGGGGCACCGACAAGCGCTGACATACCGGAGGTTCAGATTCGAATAGAGCAATTCTGGGCATGGATGACCCCTGGCTTTTGGTCGGTTGGGCTCGACTTTCAGGGGCGTTTGGTTTTGTCGGGTATTCCTCGGCACAGTGATATGACGGTCAATGTTCGAATCTCACGGCGGTCCTTTGCCGCCTCGGGAAGTCGGTGGAAGCGGGTGATCAACGAGGGGGTTGAAGGAATGGTCCAAAAACTTCGAGAGGGGGCGGAGCGCGTCCGTAGTAGCCCTTCACCCTCAACAACCGTTCAATGGATGCAAGAGAGTGAGGTGACCGCTCAGCGGTTAGCGTGGTGAGTCATGCGCCCCGGTTGTTCCAATCACGGACGGGGTGAGTTGATCGTTTCAGCGGTTAGCGTGGTGAGTCATCGCCCGGTACAGCAGAAAGAACTTGGGTTAAACCCAAGTTCCTGCTTCTCGGCGTGGCAATGCCCCGCAGCGCGCCCCCTTTTTGATTCTGTAAGAATCAATTCAAGTGGTCTTTGCAGTACAGCAGAAATCACCCTTTTTGATTCTGTAAGAATCAATTCAAGTCGTCTTTGCTGTGCCATCGTCTGATTTACTGCATGAGAGAGGGTAGAGAGATCCAGTGGTCACTGGATAGTTGGTTTTGATGAGTATAGTGTGTACAGATTGCTAACGTCAAAGTGGTGGATCTTGAGTAGATGGTCTGAACGTTGTATAGCTAATCTCTGTTGTGAGAGAGATGCAGGCTGAAGATGTCCATCGTCATCTACGTTTAGCACGGGCTGAAGATGCTGAGTACATGCTCGACATCTATGCGACGAGTATTATTAATTCTGTGATTTCTTTTGAGATGATGGTGCCCTCGGTCCAAGATTTTGGGCAACGGATAGAGAACACGCTCAAGACGTATCCATGGATCGTCTTGGCGATTAATGACCGCATTTTAGGCTATGCGTATGCGGGGCCCCACCGGGCTCGGGAAGCTTACCAGTGGTCGGTCGAAACAACGGTTTATGTCGCTGAAGAAGCTCGACGGACCGGGGTGGCGCGTTCTTTGTACGTTGCACTTCTGACTATTTTGAGACTTCAAGGCTTCTGTTGCGCTTTTGCGGGAATCACTCTGCCAAACCCTCCGAGCGTAGGTTTCCATGAGCACTTAGGGTTTAAGCGCCTAGGGGTCTATGAGAAGGTTGGCTATAAGATGGGGGCATGGCACGATGTTGGTTGGTGGAGTTATGCGCTCCATGACGTTGAAGAGCCCCCCAAGCCGGTCGTACCGATCAGCGCATTCGCGAAGAGCTCCGCTTTTACCCAACTTATGCAGAATGCCTAGCAGCCTGTTGATCTAGCCCTGCAGGCATCTATCGGCCGGTCTTTCCGTGAAACATCCTGACCACAAGAAGTCTATCCTCGGTCGCGTACCGCCAGGTAAGCTCGCCTCGTCGTCAGAACGTTTCACGAAAAGCCTGGCTCGATAGCTACACACTGGGCTAAATCAACAGGCTGCTAGCGGCGGGATCTGTGTTCGGTTTGTTGGAGGACGTTTTCCGCATGAGTTGGTTGTTTTCTGAGCGCGCTATCTTCCGCGAGAGTTGGTGTTTTCCGCGAGAGTTGGTTGTTTTCTGAGCGCGCTATCTTCCGCGAGAGTTGGTGTTTTCCGCGAGAGTTGGGTGTTTCTGAGCGTTCTAGCGAATCCGTTTGGGTTGGATGCGGTGATCCGCCATGTGTAGAGCAGTGAGTTGGCGATGTTCCGTGGTTGAGGGCATGTGGTGGGGTTCTGTACTGGGTTGGTGGCAACCACCATCTTTGATGGTTTGTTCGATTGCATCATCGAAGAGTATGTGCGGTCGTTTTCTCCGCTTCCTGCCTGTGATCTCGCGGACCTTGTGTACGCGCTTTATGGCCTCTTCGTGGTAGGTAGGCTGTTGATACCGTGAAGTCGGGTCGCCTTTTTCTGCATCCATAATGTAGCACACAATCATGGATAGTAGCTCACCATGGATGATATCGGCATGAAGTATTGGCGGTCCAACCGTGGCCTTGGCCAGTTGTTGGTGATTGCGGGTGTTCTTATCCTGAGTGTGGATGCCCCTCTGGTCCGTCTTTCGGGGCTTGAACCCCTCAATCTATCTTTCTGGCGGGGTGTGCTGGTCACCAGCAGTCTGGTGGTCATGCTGCGGGTCACAAAAAAAGTTTGGGTGTGGCGCCTCTTATGGGACGCCCCCAACATTGCTGTTCCTCTAGCTTCCGCGGCATGCATGTCGATCGGGGGGATGGCATTTGTGTTTGGGGTACAGACCGGCTCGGTGGCCAAGGTGGTGGTCATCTATGCCACCACCCCGTTTTTGGCGGCGGTGTGCTCCATCGTTATGTTGAAGGAGTTCGCTCCACTACGTACGTGGCTGGCTTCGCTGGTGGCCGTGGTTGGGGTGGCCTTGATCGCTAGGCATTCGGCGGAGATGGATATTCTACGGCTGGATATAATAGCCCTCGGAGGGGCGATGGCGGTTGCTCTTAGCTTTACCTTGCTTCGATGCGCTCCGGAGGTCGACCGATTTGCGGTGACCGCTTCGAATGGGGTGTGTACCATGATCTTTAGCAGCCTTGTGGCCCGTCCCCAGAGTATTCCACTTCTTGGTCTACCGTACGTATTGGTGCTTGGATTGGTTGTGCTGCCGGTAGCCGGAGTTCTGATTGGGGAGGCCACCAAGTACCTGTCTTCGAGTGAGGTTTCGCTCTTCTTATTGCTGGAAACCATTTTAGCCCCGATCTGGGTATACCTGATATTTGGGGATCAACCGGCTTCCTCAACATGGTTTGGAGCCATCTTTATCCTGGCGGCGCTGCTGTGGATCATCTTGGTTGATATCTCTGGTGTTTCCGCTAGGAGGGTGAGGTGCTAGTTCCCTCCGAGGTTCCGCTGGGGACTAGGGCGCGTCTTTACACTCCGGCGGTGGAGCTAAATTAGCACGCAAACAAGCATCAAATTCATACCAAGAGATATCTATACCGCGAAGAAGAGCCGATACAGCAGAAATCCTTTGGGTTGAACCCAAGTTCCTGCTTCTACGCGGGGCTATGCCCCGCTGCGTGACCACTAGCAGGCCATCGGAAAAGTGAGTTAGGCGCTTCGCGGGTCCTTTTTCCGTGGAAGGTCTGGACCGGCTTCGCCTTTCATTGGTTGCATACGCCCGGTATGCGCCCTCTTCATTCGGAGCGTTCCACGGAAAAGAACCTTCGCGGATCACCCATCCCACTTTTCCGATGGCCTGCTAGTTGATTCTTCTTGAATCAATTAAAGTGGTCTTTGCTGTATTACTCATGGCTGGGGCTAACGTTGAGGTGGTTGATGTTTGGTGATCAAACGTTTGGAAATAGTAAAGGGTTTTTTCGGAGAAGGTGATATGCTTAGATTAGGATCCCTTCTCGGCGGTATGCTCGTACCGCAACCCATACTAAAGCCAGGCTGCTCAGGAGCGTGGAGCCTACCGAAATGACAACCCATAGGGGCTCGATGGGGTGGCTTTTGATGAGCTCGGTGATCAACAAGTGTTGGGATAGACTAGGGACCAACATAAGCTCTGGGCTGGGGCGCAGGGTCATTAGTGCCGCGATCAGGATCGGAAGGGTAGGTAAGAGAATGACAAAAGACAAATAGGTCTGGGCTTCTTTGTAGCTTTTGGTCAGAGATGCCACGATGGTCATTAGTGATGAACCCAGCAGTGCGAATGGGGCCAGGATAAACCAAGCGGATATAGCCACGGCCGGGCCAAAATTTGCGTTCATACCGAGTTTTTCGAGAGGCAAGAAGGGAAGTGCGATCATACAGGTTAGCAAGGATATGGCCAGGGATGCTAGCATGTACATGGAGCCTGCTGCTATCTTGCCCACAACCAGGTTGCTCCGGCTGATGGGCAATGCCAAAAGCGGTTCTAGTTCACCGCGCTCGCGTTCACCCGCGGTTGTGTCTATACATAGATACATTCCGCCCATCAGCATGGCTAATAAAAATAAATAGGTCAGCATGCCGAGGATTACCGCGGAGCGACCAGAGGGAGTGGAAGTATCAATCTCATCAATGAGCAAAGGGTGGGTAATAACCGGGTTGATGCCCCGGCTAACGAGGCGTAATGCACTGATTTGCTGTTCCCAGGCCCTCAATAAAGACCGCATCCGAGTTACTTGCGCATGCACTTTGGTATTTGATAGATCCACAATGATTTCGAGACGTACCGGTTGGTTGCTCCTCAACTGGGTGCCAAAGTCCTTCGGAATGACAAGGGCCAGATCCAGCGACCCCTTGTCAACAGCAGCCAGCGTGTCTGCCCGGTCTTTGGTGATCGGATGGATACTGATGTTTTCTTGCTCGAGGAAGGAAATAAGCGTGGGTGCGGCTTCAGAGCCAAGAACGGGTAGTTCCAGAGAGTTCTCGCTGCCATCAAGGGCTCGAGAGAGCTCGAAGTTGATGGCGACAACAAAGACCAGTGGCGCTAACAATGGCCCAAGCAATGCTGACATTAATGTTCGATGGTCGCGGAAGTTAGCGACCATCTCTTTGATAAAGACGGCTCGGAACGCGTTGTTCATGTCTGTGGTTCTCCAACACTACGGATAGCAGCGACAAAGACCTCTTCGAGGTCGTCATGCCCAAACTGTTCCCTCAACTGGTCTGGTGTACCACAAGCAGCTACTAGACCAGCGGCTAAGATGACGATTTCATCACAGACTGCCGCCACCTCTTGCATGACGTGGCTAGAAAATAATACGCACTTGCCGGTCTGTTTTAGGGTGAGAATCTCCTCTCGGAGGGCACGGGTGGTCATAACATCTAGTCCGTTGGTCGGCTCGTCTAAGATGACGTTGGGGGGTTCGTGCACTAGGGCTTGGGCCAGCGCGACCTTCGTTTTTTGGCCTTGAGAGTATCCTTTGGCTTTGCGATCGGCAAAGCTGTGGATATCGAGCTGCTGGATGAGCTGTTCGATGCGCTCTTCAAGGGAGGGGCCGTTGAGGCCCTGCAACCGACCAAAGTATCGAATATTCGCACGGCCGGTCAGATGTTGAGACAATCCGACTCCATGGGGGAGGATGCCGATTCTGCTACGGGCGGCGAGAGGGTTTTCGATGACATTAATGGTGTCGATATGTGCTCGGCCGCTGTCTGGTTTGAGCACGGTATAGAGTGCCCGTAAGGTGGTCGATTTGCCTGCGCCATTGGGACCAAGGAGTCCGGTTATCTGACCGTTAGCCGCTGAGAAACTGATGCTGCGCAATGCTGCCACGTTGCCGAAGCGCTTGGCGAGTCCGTCTACAACGATCATTGGGCGGGCCCCGCAAAATCGACGAAGAAGGGCATGGCGGCCAAGTTTTCGACACAGCTGGTGTCGATGGCCAGCGGTTCGTCTTCATGGAGAAAGGCGGCGATGATGCGGGGGACACAGCCGAGGCCGGCCAGACCGTGCCCTTGGGCGGGCCCTATGACGTGGGTGGAGTTCAGCAGGCCCTTTGCTGCCTCTGCAGCGTAGGCCGGGGGAGTAATGGGGTCGTTTTCTCCGGAAAGGAGCAGGGTTGGGATATTACTATTCAATGGGTCGTGAAGATCAGCATCGAGGATACCAGCGGGCCAGATACTGCACATGGTTTCTATCGACTCGAGGATGCTCTCACCTAGATAGGTTTCGGCTAAGGCACGACTCATCGTGGTCGTGTGGGTGACAAACGGAATGTCTTCTGTACAGACGACCGCGTTGTGCATCCCAAGGGCGAGCAGGCTGTTCATCTCTTGTTCGACCATTGTGATCTGGGTAGCCAGGGGGACAAAGTTATGTTGGTGGTAGGCTTCGGAGATCCACAAGGGGATTACTGCCGCGGATATGGATGAATAACTTAGTAATCGAATGACAGTACCGAGCTCGTTTTTGTTGAGTTGCCTTTCGCTTGGCTGAGCGGTCGTAGGATCCGGGTAGGTGACCGTCATTGGCTCGTCGTGCAAACGCTGGACGAGCTGCGCGAATATGTGGTCCAGAGCCGGATAGCGGTTGTTACAGGCCGGGTCCTGGGCGCATCTAGTAAAGAGGGCATCGAGTGCTCGCTGTGCTTCTAGGGCGATAGCTGGACCTAGGATGAGTTCGGGGTGGACCACACCATCGAGGACCACCCGTCGGGTCCGCTCAGGAAAGCGGCGCATGTAGTGCTGCGCAACTCGGGTGCCGTAGGACACCCCATAAAGATTTATGTGTTCATATCCGAGGGCCGCGCGCACGTCATCTAGATCGCGGACGGCAACGCTGGTGGTATAATATCTTGGGTCACCAGGGAGGCCGTCAAGGCAGGCGCGGGTATGTCTTCTAAGTATCTTTGGGTCACTGAGCCTCTCGAACTCGTTGACGACGCGGTCGCAGCGCAGCGGTGCGGAGGCGCCTGTCCCTCGTTGGTCAATGAGGACAAGCTCACGATCGAGCCGTACCGGCTCAAAGGCACCTCGGTAGCTGAGATAGAACTCGATTGCGGACTGACCGGGTCCGCCGGACAGGATGACCAATGGATCAGGCAAGGGGGTGATGGCTAACGAAGGGACGACCGCGACACTGAGGGTGATCATCGGGCTGTCTGGGGCGCTGCGACGCTCGGGTACAGAAAATTGGCCGCAGTGCGCAGGGGAGCTTGGAGCGGTGCGGCTTCCGTTGAGTCGGCAATCGGTCAGCCAGTCGTTTGTTGGCGCAGCATGGGCGGTGGCTGTCGTCAGCGATGCTGCCATTACGGTGACCAAGCCCCGTCGGTTCCAGGAGTTCACGTTCAAGAGGGTGCCTGCTTTGGGGCGATATTGATACATATAGTTGAGATTTTTTAATATAGAACGTGACTGATCGGCATCAGCCAGCGTTGAGGAGGCGGTTGGAGTAGACGTTTTGGAACTCGTGGTTAGATATAATACTAAATATATGGTGAGAAATAAAAATAGGTAATGTCAATACTGAGGGTCATGTGGGAACATCAACCCGATGGTCTTTTTGACTTTGGGTTTTTCGGTGGTGATGCTGAATGTTGCTCCTTCGATGGCGTTCAACAACCACAGTTTTGAATCCGACGGTTAGGTAGTGGCCGCACCACAGGAGTGGTAGCGTTCGGCTAATCTGAGCTAGCAGGCCATCGGCAAAGTGAGTTAGGCGCTTCGCTCGTCTTTTTTCCGTGGAACGTCCGGACCGGCTTCGCCTTCCATCGGTTGCATACGCCCGGTATGCGCCCACTTCATCCGGAGCGTTGCACGGAAAAGATACTTCGCGGATCACCCATCCCACTTTTCCGATGGCCTGCTAGTTACTACGATAGATCAAGGTGCTCTTATAGATACGCAGCCGCGGTGACAACAATCCTTTCGTTGATGTAAAGTGTGGCTCTAGCAGCCTGTTGATTTAGCCCAGTGTGTAGCTATCGAGCCAGGCTTTTCGTGAAACGTTCTGACGACGAGGCGAGCGTACCTGGCGGTACGCGACCGAGGAGAGACTTCTTGTGGTCAGGATGTTTCACGGAAAGA
>JAHQVK010000155.1 GCA_019634385.1 Myxococcales bacterium
CAGTAACATCTATGACCACTGCTGGACTGGTTTCAGAGGCTCAGTTCACGGAACTCTCAGATTCTGAGGGCTTACATCTTAACCTGACTACATCTGCAGCACCAGAGGTGATCGCTCACAAATTTTTTTCTGCCGGCTTTGGAGTCCGCCAATTACATCTAGCGGCAACCCAGCTAGAAACGCTATTCTCTCAACTCATCCAAAGTAGCCATTGAGTACATCATGTTCAAGATCGTACAACTTATTGTCCACCGCGAACTAAGTCAATACTTTAAAACCTGGAGTGGATATATATTTATATCGATATTACTCTTGCTAACTGGGCTTCTGTACAACGCGTTTGCAGTGGGAACATCCGCAAAGTACTCCGCTGACGTTCTTTCCGACTTTTTCTTTCTAGCCAGCGGCACAACTATGGTGTGCGGTCTATTACTTTCTATGCGAGTCATAGCTGAAGAGAATCAAGCCGGCTCCATGCCCATCCTCACCTCGGCCCCCATCACCGATGGTTATATCATTATTGCCAAGTTTTTGTCCGCTTATATAATGACCTCAATATACATTATATCAACCATATTCATGCCAATTCTTATATTCTGGCATGGCAGTGTAAATTTGGGGCACATCTTTGGGGGCTACGTAGGCCTACTTTTTCTAGGGGCAGCCTCCACCGCAATCGGAGTATTAGGGTCTGCTGCAGCACGCAGTCAGCTCTTCGCGATCGTCATATCTTCCATCACTTTGGTTTTCATGTTGACCTTGTGGCTCGTTGCCCGACTGGTTGATGGCCCATTCGGTGACATGATCCAATATATGGCTCTTCACCATAAACACTTTCGTCCGTTTATGGATGGTACCATCAAAATTTCTAGCATTATATTTTATCTGTCGGTTATATTGATATTCTTGACTATGGCCCGCAACCTCCTAGAAGGACAGCGCTGGAGAAGTTAGCATGAGAATCCATACCTTATGGCCCACTCAAGCATCGATTGTTAGTTTGGCCTGTGCTTTTGGTGCGGAACGTATCCTGTATTTCTCCCAAACAGGGCAGTTCACGCTACACATCCTAAGCCTCATACTTCTTGTAACAGCCACAGTCGCTCGATGTCGGGCCTATTGGTCCTCAGACTCCCAAGGGGCGGCCTCTTCGATTAAGGCCCGCCTTTTTGTCACCACGTTTGGTCTACTAGTCAGTATTCTCATGTTCCACGCCCTCTCCGCATCACATGAAGATCACCATCGCCTAGCAAGTATTCTCTGGGGCATCTGGCCTGCCCTAATGTTGCTGTCGATGGCGCTATTGCTAGCAATAGAGAGTACTGTGTCACCAGTCGCATATATATCTAAGTATGAGGTCACTCATGTTAAGCACGTGTTCGAGCGAACACTCGGCATGTGTCTACTACTCATCAGCGCATTTTGGGCCAACTTTCTCGCCGCCCAGCACGACTACCATTGGGACCTTTCGGCAGCTGCTAGTACCACCCCAGGAGACATCACTCAACAGACTGTTACTGAGCTCTCCAAGGAGCTATATGTATATCTTTTCTGGCCCCAAACCCATGAGGTAGGGGATGTTGTTGAGCACTACTTCTCAAAGCTCACGCCCCTCAATGCCAAACTTCATGTCACCCGAATAGATCATGCTCTCGCGCCCAATGAGGCCGAACAATCTAAGGTTAAAGAAAACGGTTGGATTGCGATCACCCATCACAACCTCTATGAAAAAATCCGTATTGGTCAAACATCACGTTCTAGCCGCAATCAGCTGCGCCGTCTGGATCAAACTCTCACGAAAGCCCTCCTAAAGCTCTCCCGTGGGAAGCAAATTGTCTACGTCACCCATGGTCATGACGAGCGCACCCTACAGAGTAGCCTCGAAACGGACCAGAGGTCCCCCCTTTCCACCCTGCGGAAACAGTTGGGAACGTTGCAATTTGACGTACGACCACTGGGGATTGCAAATGGTTCTACTGAGAAAATTCCAGATGATGCGTCACTAGTCCTCATTCTTGATCCAAAGAAACCGTTTTTGGACGCCGAACTCGCCGCCTTCAATCAAGCCGCGAATCAACGCTTGCGTCTCCTTATCACGGTGGACATAAACCGCTCCGAGGACGTGGTTGCACCACTTTTGGCTCCGTTCAATATCCACTACCACGCAACCCCTTTGGTCAACCAAACATCTTATGTTCGGCTCACTCAAACTCCCGCGGACAAAAGATACCTTTGGACGAATCGATTCTCATCTCACCCTTCGGTCACCTCCATGTCGAGGAGCAACAAACTCACTTCCATTTTTCGAGAGGCCAGTTCTCTTAGCATTGCCACCACGGCTACTAGATCACCATCTTTAGGCTTTAACATCCATAGCGTACTCAACACAGTCGATGGTACCTTCCGCGATAATAATACCAACCTTAAGCTAGATAATGAAGAGCTAGTTGAAAACTACTCACTAGCAATCGCAGGAACCAAAACATCAACAGTGGAACTGAACCAGGAAAGCCGTGTATTTGTCCTCGCAGATACCGACGTGTTCTCAGACCAGCTTATTTCTCACCCGGGTAATATGTACCTATTTTTAGATATCATCAGGTGGTTACAGAGAGACGATGAGCCAATCATTCCCACCATCGGAGAACGTGACACACGGATAATTCACGCCTCAGAGCACGATACTCTACTTTTTTACGGCACAGTGTTCATGATGCCTTTGTTGGTATTGTTGCTCGGCTATCTGATCAACCGGAGAAAAGCCTCATGATGGAGAACCGTATATATACCATCTCCGCAGTTATATTTAGCCTCGCTGCCTATTTCACCTGGCATCAAAACCAGGAAGAGTCTGAACTGCAACCAATTGAGCTAATCAAGACTGTTCCCGAGCAACTTACCGAGCTATACCTTGCTGGCTCAACCTCCACTGTGACCGTGACCTTTCGCAAAGACCATCAAGAACGGTTCAGCTGGATCCAAGTAGAGTCCTCAGCGGGCAAAACGGGCTTCTTGGGTAACGCCTTATTCGAAGACACCCTGGAGGATTATGCTCACTTGACCGCCATACGTTCCCTCGGCATCCTTGGCGGTTCGATTCTCGAACAATTCGCCTTATTAACACCGAAAAATACTCTCCGAATACGCACGCCAATGTCAGAGCGAATTTTTGAGCTCGGTCGAACAACCAGTGGTTCCCAAGACGTCTACGCTCGTGAAAAAGGAAAGGATGAGGTCTTTCTCCTACCGAGGCGACTGGTGTCACAATTAGCCGCTCCGCAGAATCGATACATGCAACGAGAGCTACAAAAAAGCTCCTTGCGCGAAGTCGCTGGAATGACGTTGCAATCCGGGGAGACGTTTATTCGAGTGATTCAACACCAGCGAAAAACGCCTAAGGCAGCCTACTGGACCTTTGCCAACACACCCAGCAAACCTGCGCCGATAATAGGCAACTACGTCACCAAGCTCCGACGCTTAGCAGCAATTCAGTATTTACCGGAGCTCGACATTCCCGGTCCACAGGAGGCCCTCATGAAGGTCAACTGGTTAGATGACGAAGGACAGAGTCTTGAAGAGATATTATTGTTCCAAGTGGTAAGTTCCGACCCAGTACAATACTGGGCGATCGCTTCTGCAACCCGATTTCCGGTTCGCATACATGACACTACTGCGGCACAAATTGTATCGGACTTACGCTTGTTATCATCGCCACGAGAGTGAATTTTGTGTGAACAACTCATTGTTATAATACGTCGGATTAGTCATATTTTGCGCCTCATATTGTCTCCATACACCAAAACACTCTAGTGTTTAGGGCGTGTGGCTGAACTCGACAAGAAACTATCGTGGATGGCCTCAAGATCCCGGCTTAGAAGAGGCTGGGCGGAGCCAACCAAATGATAGGCTCCGGAGAAGTATTCTGAAATCAACGAATTGTCATGTTTTTACGAGCCAGCAAGAGACCTTGTCCGAGTTTAGCAACACGCAGTAGGAGACAGAATGCGCAATATCATCCAAGTGGCATACGCGGTGCTATACACTATTTTTGTTGGGGTAGCACAGCTGTCCTGCTCAGCAATCGTCGACACAGAGGTCGGATCCGATGCCATCGCTTCTGGCACGGATTGTTCTGTAGATGCAGACTGCGGTACGCCCGGTGAGGCCACTAATCAACGATGTTTCGACGGGCTCTGTAATGAATGTGTCGTAGATAGCGACTGCACCAGTCTAGGGGAGGATCCCAATCGACAATGTGTGCGCGGAAGCTGTTTCTTACCCGGGATCAATCCTTGCTTAATCGATGATAACAAGGAACCAATAACCGAAAATATTACAACATCAACTATCTGGTACCCAGACACTTGCTACGAGCTGAAAGACACAATTTACGTCACGAACGACAGCGAGCTTTTAATCAGGCCCGGTACCCAAGTCGTTGGATTAGCAAGCAATGCTTCACTGATCGTGACCCGCGGCAGTACTCTTCGTGCTGAGGGCAGTAGCGAACATCCAATCGTCTTTACCAGTGGAGCCCCAATCGGCGGACGAAAGCCAGGTGACTGGGGGGGGGTCGCTCTTCTGGGTAACGCCCCCATCAACGGACCAACTTTAGAGACCAGCTTGGAAGGACTTTCCGATGGAGATAATGCAAAATATGGGGGACTGGATCCAGACTCGAGCTGTGGAAGCCTCCGATACGTCCGAATAGAGTTCGCAGGTTTCAGACTATTCAACAACCAGGAGCTAAATAGCCTCACTCTGGCCGGATGTGGCCGTGACACCAGTGTAGAGTACATCCAAACCCACTATGGCCTTGATGACGGTGTGGAGATATTCGGCGGTCTTGTAGGCATAAAGTGGGTCGTCATTTCACGAGCCCAAGATGACTCTCTCGACTGGGATCTTGGCTGGAGAGGTTGGGCTCAGTTTGTAGCCATTATGCAAGACGAACGTCTTGTGGGCGCAGATGAGAGTAGGTACCCAGGAAGTGACTGGGCGATCGAAGCCAATGGCTACAAAGAAATAGAGATCTACGATGAAGGCCCCCGCTCACGCCCTATGCTCTACAACTTTACCATTGTTGGTCCTAAGGTACCAAGGAACCCAGCACTTCGGCTGCGCGATGGTACAAGCTTGGAGATGCGTAACTTCCTCGTAATGAATCAGAAGGAGGGCCTTTGGGATATTGAAGATGAGTCAGCAGCATGCTTTCAAGATGAACCCAACAATGCCCCCTGTGTCGATAGCGAGGGAGAGAAGGAACTTGCAGTCATTGACGGGCTCCTGCTTCATAACATGGGAGACGGCGGAAACACATATGTAAGAAGCGAAGAAATAGATAATGACAACGGGTTTGATGAGGCTGCTTACATCATAGCTAACCCACAAGATATTTCTCGACTTTTTTTAGTTGATGTCAATAGTCCATTAAATATCATCCAACCGGATGTTACCAACCTTGAATCACCTCCTAATTTGGTCCCACCACTCAGTTCACCGACCAACATCACCAACACCAACCCACCAAACTATGTAGATCGACCTGAGCAGGTAGATGCTAGTGCCAACCTCTATATTGGCGCTTTTAGACCCGGTGGGCTCAACTGGATGCAAGGCTGGACCAATTTCCCTGCGAACTAATTATATGTATGCAGACCACCACAGGCAGTGAAGAGGGACCTTTCTCTCACTTCGATATGGAGCTATAGCTAAGTTCCAGTCTTAACTAGGTGCGCATACAGCAGAAATCACTTGGGTTGAACCCAAGTTGCTGCTTCTCCGCGGGGCTGTACCCTGCGGAGCGACCCCTTGTTGATTCTTACAGAGTCAATTCAAGTGGTCTTTGCTGTACTCGGATGGGACTACGCATGACTTGCCGACTAAGAAACCACCGATAAAGAAAAACCGTAGATCATCGAACATTCCGACAAGTCATAGACTACGTCTGACGTTTAAGACTTGACTCCGGTCGGGCTGACGAGCCACGTCTGACGGCTAAGACATGACCTCGGTCGGGCTGACTTGACCGGAGGTCCGATGAGATACCTTCTTGAGGATGTTCTTAGGGAGTGTCTCTAAACTCCGGCTGCGGAGATGACGCCGTATCCCGCGTGTGTGGAGGGTCAGCCCCGGAGGTTAAAGACACGCCCTAGCAGGCCATCGGAAAAGTGGGATGGGTGATCCGCGAAGTATCTTTTCCGTGCAACGCTCCGGATGAAGTGGGCGCATACCGGGCGTATGCAACCGATAAAAGGCGAAGCCGGTCCAGACGTTCCACGGAAAAAAGACCCGCGAAGCGCTTAACTCACTTTTCCGATGGCCTGCTAGTAGACTATCCATCGCAGAGTTCAAGTTTCCAGTCTCGCTACAATATGGTCCACTAACCTGAAGCCTCCTGACTCCATCCGTGCTAGGGCATGCCAGTCGGATAACGGTGTCTCTAGTATCACCACATCCGCCGTCTTCAAAGAGATCGATTTTCCAGTCAGCTGCTTTACACACTCATCAAGTCCAGGACTGTGGCCAATAACTAAAACCTTCTTAAGAGAAGAAGAACATCGACTCATCACTTGTGCAAGGTGGTAGATCGACCCCAGGTATAACTCCGGTGCCTGCTGGACCGGCAAACCCGGCCACAATTGCTCAAGATACTCAGCCGTCTCAACCGCTCGCCTTGCATCTGAACACAACACCCGATCTGGCCGCCAATGGCGATTCTCTAGAGCTGTCCCTACGGCTAATGTACTACGGATACCACGAGGCGCTAGCCGCCGGCTAAAATCGGTCAGCACCGCCGTATTCCAAGCACTTTTACCATGCCGCATAAGAGCCAAACGACGCATCAGCAAAAAATAGTGGACTTCCTGAAGGTCAGCAAGCCCGCCTAGCCAACAAATATACATCGTCTTTTGGCTACCAACCCATTCCGGACATAGCTTGAACTTACACACCTCAGCAGACAGCTTGGCAGTGCCACCAATGACGGCTTCGTAACACACTCAGCAGTTGTTTGAATCGCAGTTCAGCTGGCTAGGGCTCTCTTTGGAGTTAGAGGGGAACTATTATTAAAGGCATGGTGTAACTGAATCTTCAGACTGGGGCGTGTCTTACCCTTGGGCTGCGGAGATAGCGCCATAGCCCGAAGGTGTGAGGGGTCGGCCTCGGCGGACGGTACGGGACGTACCCGGCCAAGGGCCCGAAAAGGTGGCAGAGTCACGGACTCCGCACACATGCGAGGTACAAGTCAGAACGCGGGCCGGAGCTTAAAGGCATGCCCTGAGAGGAAGCTGACCGTAACTAACTAAAAGAGGCCGCCATTCACAGGGCAACCGTGAAAAGCAAATATTTATCCGAGTCAAAAGTTCAACAAAAGTCATGTCCAACGTCGAAGACATGATCAACAACGTTAAATGATTTGCAATAGACTGATTTGCGAGCCTCATGAATTCTAGGTATTAACTACACGCTCAAGAAGAAACGTGATGACCACGAAGAAGTGCGTTTCAAACTATTCGGCACCCAAATATAGTTGCGGTTATACATTGTACATCTCAGTTACAAGACCAACCGGCTTTCACTCATGCTTTAACGGCTATACGGAACTATTCCATAACACTTAGTTGACTGAAATACAGAGTCGGAAAAAAGCTCACCATAGTTAGCTAACTACAAGGAGACCGTAGAGCGCCAGGTATCTAGGCAATCGAGGAGAAGTAAGGAACCTATTCTAGGTTAAAGACACGCTCTAGCTAAGGCGTGTCTTTAACCTCTGGCCGGAGAGATGACTCCGTATCCCGTGTGTGTGAAGGGTCGGCCACGGAGGGAGGGTACTGAATATACCGGACCGAGGGGCCCGAAAGGATGGCGAAGCCACCCTTCCCTCACAAATGCGGGACACAATTCAGAATGCGGCCGGGCGGATAAAGACATGTCCTAGTACCGCAAAAAGATAATCATCAAGCTTCAAAAGCTCGGTAGCAGCAGAAACCACTTGGGTTAAACCCAAGTTCCTGCTGCTACGCCGGGCTATGCCCCGCTGCGCGACCCCTTGTTGATTCTTACAGAATCAATTCAAGCGGTCTTTGCTGTATTGCCCTTGAATCTCACTCAGTAGGCGGTACATACTCCGATGGACGAACTACCCCTCCGCCAAAAAAGAATTGCTCGCATTGCTCGTACAGCATCTCCATCGCCTTAGGGTCCGTCGAAACAATGCGATACTCATTTATGATCATCTTTGAATGCTCTACCCATTCATCCCATGCTGCCGCAGAAATATTTTCGAACAGCCGAACACCTAGTTCACCGGGGTAGGGTCGTCGTTTCAGACCAGGTAGCTCTTTTTTGAACCGGACGCATTGAACCTTTCTTTTGTCACTCGCAAATCGGTTCATCCCATCTGGAGCTGCTATCACCGATTCCCCTTGTGACCCGGCAGATGCTACCTCTGTCGATTCTGGTGGTATCAGCGGCGAGGTCTCACCACGAAAAACATCCTCTGGTGGCACCACATATCCTCGGGCACTACCGGGCCCATGCGCCACTGGTAGCCCCATATCTTGCCAACCAGGATTAACCAGTTGACCGCTTTCATCCTTTTCACCTTCGAAGCCTCCGCGCATATCCACCACC
Source organism: Myxococcales bacterium (assembly GCA_019634385.1). Taxonomy (GTDB): domain Bacteria; phylum Myxococcota; class Kuafuiibacteriia; order Kuafuiibacteriales; family Kuafuiibacteriaceae; genus JAHQVK01. Next base: position 8,635 of record JAHQVK010000155.1, read on the forward strand.
TGGGTGTAACCCAGGCCTTGTAGTTCTTGCGCCGCCCGTAGGGAACGAGCCCCCATTCCACAGTGGACAACAACCCCTTTTGCGGTATCCGGAATCAGAGCTTTCACTGCCGCTCCAAACCCTTGGTTGAGCACCATGCCCGAAGGAGCCTTATGAAGAAATGGCACATTGTGCGCGGACGGGACTCGAGCTCCCTCAAACTCGGGCACTGACCGAACGTCAAGCAGCACATATCCCTGCTGATCTACCAACTGCTGCGCCTCGGAAGGCGACACCCGTTTGAGGTCCACGACGGGCACCCTAGACACACAATAACGACCGTAAAGAAGCGTTCATCATCCACTCTTGGAGAAGCCAGCCTGATCATAATGTGACAAATAACCGCACAGACCAGCACCTCCTGAACTCGGGCGCACGCGTGCACCAGGCGCGCTAGCACAGACGTTGGTGAGAGACTAGACCAGGTTCCAAGGTCCAGGGGGTTGCACAAATCGGCACAGCTGGTAAACCGCATGACGCCTATGGGTAAGTACCTGAAGCTCAGCCCTCCCAAGCGCGGCTCAAAGATAACCGTCGCAAAGAATGGCCAACTCCAGGTTCCCGACGACCCCATCGTTCCGTTCATCCAGGGCGAAGGTATGAGCGCCAATCTCTGGTCCCCGGTTCGTGAGGTTCTCGAGCGAGCCATTCACCGCTGTTACGCCAACGCTAAACGATTAGAATGGCTTGAAGTTTTTGCTGGAGAGCGTGCACATACAATCTACGGGCCGGGTGAATGGTTACCCGAAGATACTATCCGCGCCCTCCAAGAGTACAAAGTGTGCATCAAAGGCCCTCTCGCCACGCCCGTGGGCACGTCACAGCCCCTCGACCATGTCCTTCGAGCTCGGCTTGACCTGTTTGCGCATGTACAACCAATCCGATACCTCACCGGAGCTCCGTCGCCGCTGAAAGCCCCTGAGGGATTGGATATCCGGGTCTATCGGGAGCACACAGAAGACGTCTTCTGCGAACTCGAATGGAAGAAGGGGTCACCGGAGGCCAAGCAGCTGATCGGGCTGCTTAACAACGACTTAGCGAAAAAACTCGATAAGACTGTCCGACCAGACTCGAGCATTTGCATCAAGCCTATCAGTGCCACAGCCACCAAACGACTCCTCCGGCAAGCTCTCGATTTTGCCGTAAAAAATAAGCGGCGATCGATCACTTTTGTGCATAAAGCCTCGATCATGCGACACACCGAGGGGTTCTTTTCCGATTGGGGATATGAACTGGCGCGTAAAGAATTCGGGGATGGAACGGTTACGGAGCAAGAGATCCAAGAAAACGACGGCCAGATCCCTAGGGGCAAAGTAATTGTTCGTGATCGTAGTAGCAACTGCCTGTTCCAGGAACTACTAACCAACCCCAGCGACTATGACGTCATCGCGACCACCAACCTCAATGGGTCATTCGTCGAGTCGATAGCACTAGCTGCCGTGGGAAGCTCAGGCCTCGCACCTAATGCCTTCGTAGGTGCCAAAGCTGCTGTGTTCGAATGCACTCATGGAACTCTTCCTAAGAGCTCCCGCGGTGAGCGTGAGAACCCATCAAGCGCTCTACTTTGCGGAGTTATGCTCTTTGAGCACCTGGGATGGAAAGATGCCGCCGACCTGGTTGGCGCCGCCTTAGCTAAAACCATTTCGGAAAAGAAGGTAACTCCCGATCTAGCAACACGCATCGAAGGAGCCCAGTCTCTTACTACGGGCGATTTCTGTGCTCGAATAGTAGACAATTTTGAGGCGGTCCACAAAGACCGTGTCGAGCAAGTATTAAGAAGCCGTGCCGTCTCTGGCGTCGGCTGATCCAGGAGACAATCATGACTCGTCCTAAAATCGGACTCGTGGGTGCCGGACAAATCGGCGGAAATCTCGCCCTCCTTGCCACCCAAAAGCAGCTGGGTGATGTGGTACTTTTTGACATCCCTCAGGCAGAGGGTCTGGCAAAAGGAAAAGCTTTAGATATTCAGCAGCTCAGCACCATTGAACGCTGTGATGCTACCCTCAGCGGTACTTCAAACTACCAGGATCTTGAAGGTGCAGACGTCATTATCATCACCGCAGGCTTCCCTCGCAAGCCTGGCATGTCCAGGGAAGAGCTCTTGGGTAAGAACCTAGGAATCATGACCGACGTGGCCCAGAACCTGAAGAAGTTCTGCCCGAATGCGTTTATGATCAACATCGCTAATCCACTGGATGCGATGGTCTACGCCCTTAAGCAAATTACCTCTGCCCCCGCAAATAGGGTTATTGGGATGTCCGGAATTTTGGACACCGCCCGCTTTAAGAGCTTCATCGCCATGGAACTTGGGACTTCGATGAAGGACGTCACCGCTTTTGTACTCGGCGGCCACGGCGACGACATGGTGCCCATCACCCGGCTAACAACCGTTGGAGGCGTACCTGTGGAGGAGCTTATCCCTGCCGGCCGGTTGGAAGAGATCGTTCAGCGCACTCGTAAAGGTGGAGCAGAGCTTGTTGGACTGTACAAAACTGGCTCGGCCTACTTTGCCCCCGCGGCTGCCGCCATCGAAATGGCTGAAGCCTACCTTGGTGACCATAAACGCGTACTCCCCTGCGCTGCTTGGTGTACTGGCGAGTTTGGTATCAATGGCATGTACTTCGGGGTACCCTGTATAGTCGGTGCTGGTGGTATTGAAAAGATTCTAAGTTTTGAACTCAACGACAAAGAAAAGGCGATGATCGAGACCAGTCGAGCATCGGTGGCCAAAACGGTCGCTGAGACAAAACTGTAGCGACTCAGCGATCGAGTCTAGGGCGGATCTTCACGCTCCGCCTGCGGAGACGCCGTATCCCGAGTTTGTGAACGGTCGGCCACAGAGGGAGGGATACGGGATGTACCGGACCGAGGGGCAGAAAAGGGGGGCGAGGCCACCCCTCACAAATTGTGGGAAACAAGTCAGAACGCGGTCCTGAGTTTGAAGACACGCCCCGGGATCCCATCCTACAAGTCCCATCCCTTGGCCCTACCATTTTAGCAGTTCGCGTTCTCAAAATCCGTTGTACACTGACGCAGTAATGGTCGTTGGGTACCCCGATGCGCTCCGACGAGCTGGACTGCGTGTAACTCAACCTCGAGTTGAGCTACTCAGCCTCCTTGATTGTATTCCTGAGCCAATCACCCACGGTGATGCGGTAAAGCTTCTGGGCGACAAAGGAGGAGATCCCGCAACCACATATCGCAACCTCATCCGACTGGTTGATGTAGGATTGGCTCGGATCGCGAGTGTGGTGGGTGGAGTTACATACTTCGAACGCATGTCAACCGATGGAAAACAGCATCCCCATTTTCACTGCCAAAAGTGTGGAACCATCTCTTGCCTGCAAGAAGCCCAGATTACTTCAGCCCCTCCACCAAGCGGTCCGTGGAACGAAGCACTTCAAGAAGCTCGACTCACCTTCGTCGGCCGTTGTCCCAACTGCCGACCGTAAAGACAACTCCTGTGGCTAAGACATCGTCGGTACTCTTCACCACAAGCCGCTTGACGCGCGGAGCCCTGGGTGTGCGGTAGGCGGTCATGGAAGACCGCCTTCTGTCGATTCTTCGAGGATTCCCGGATAGATCCTATGGCCTATCCGAGCTGATGGCGCATGCCAAACTGCCCCCTAAGAGAGAAAAAGAGGTTAAGAAGGTACTCAAAGGCCTCGTACGAGAGGGAATTTTAGAGAGGGAGCCAGGTCGACGATACCGCCTCTCGCGAGCTGGGTCGGTGGCCGAAGGTCGGGTGATCATCGATCGCAGGGGGCTGCCAAGCTTTCTCCCTAAAAATGAGCGCAAAGCCACCGCATCCGTTCCATTCCTTGAAGACGGTCATCTTCCCACCAATCCCGACGATGATAACTACCGCGTAGCTGCATCCTCATCTACCGCTAGCCCATCCCCCCAAACACTTCTCCGGGTTGAGGCGTTGCTCCAAGACGATGAAGTACGGGTAGAGCTCACCAGTCGGGGACGGCGACCACGCACCTTCGCCAAATTATTGGCACTCATACACCGCCCAGAGCGTAGACGAGTTGGTATTTTTCGATGCATTGCTGGCGCCTCAATCGTCGACTTGGACGAGAACTCTTCGCAGGCGGCCGCCCACAGTCGTCCTATCCGCGAGGTCATCATTCCCCCGAGCGCCACCATGGCGGCGGAAGATGGTCAGCTGGTGGAAGTCACATTTGCCCCCAACGATCCGTCGCAGCGAAGTTCCCCTATTGGAGAAGTCGTAGCTATTCTCGGGCGTCCTGGAGAACGAGGCACAGAGCTTCGTAAATTGATGATCGAACATAACCTCGATCGAGATTTTCCCCCCGCGGTACTAGAGCAGGCTGAGCAATACGGCGATACCCCCACCGAAGCAGACTACGCCGGTCGCCGCGACGTCCGGCATCTCCCTTTAGTCACCATAGATGGCGAGACGGCCAAGGACTTCGACGACGCGGTCTGCGCAATACGCGATGGCCACAATACATACAAAGTCTATGTAGCTATCGCCGATGTGTCTCACTATGTCCGACGAGGCACACCCCTCGACGAGGAAGCTTACGCTCGGGGCACCAGTACCTATCTCACCGACCGGGCAATTCCTATGCTGCCCGAAAAATTGTCCAATGGGTTATGCTCCCTAAATCCTCATGTAGATCGACTCTGTATGATAGCCGAGTTGTCGGTAGCAGCCAACGGTAGGGTGACCCGAGCCGAGTTCAGCCGAGGTATCATGCGCTCCCAAGCCCGACTGACTTACACGCAGGTAGCCCAAGCTCTTGAAGGAGAGACAGACGAGCACACACAAGCGGTCCTAGCCAATCTACTCTTGCTCTCTCGAGTAGCTACCAAAATGCTCGAACGTCGGCTCCGACGAGGCTCCTTAGATCTCGACCTTCCAGAACCAGTAGTAGAATTTGACGCAACCGGGGAGCCTAGCACGGCGGTGCGACGACCACGTAACGATGCTCACCGACTGATCGAAGATCTGATGATCGCAACCAATGAAGCCGCAGCCCGCTTCTTTCTAGAGCGAGAGCTCGATACATTATTTCGAGTCCATGCCCCACCCGATCCAGACAAGATGCAAAGCTTCACAAAACTATGTTTTGAGATAGGTATTGAGGCTCAAGCTTCCGAGCGCCCATCTCCAGCTGAAGTCAGCCAACTACTCATAAAGCTCTCGGAACACGAACGCGGCTCAGCCCTTCACTCTCTTCTTCTTCGGGCTCTCAGTGCCGCACGATACCACGCAGAAAATGAAGGCCACTTCGGCTTAGCCTCAGAGGCGTATCTCCACTTCACATCACCAATACGCCGGTACCCCGACCTTGTTGTCCATCGCCTCCTGAAGCAAGCCATAGACCGCAAAGCTCCACTCTACTCGCGCACTCACCTGCAGAAGATGGGAGATGACTCTTCCGCCGCTGAGCGACGAGCCATGACCGCCGAACGAGCATCAATGGACTTGGATCGAGCATATATTGCCAACAAGCGGACCGGCGAACAAATGAAAGGCAATATATCAGGCATCCAGACATTTGGCCTGTTTGTGTCAACCCTAGACCCATTCCTCGAGGGGATGATCCCCGTCCAAACCCTTCCCGATGATTTTTACGAAGCCGACCCACACAATGCGACCCTCATTGGTACTCGTCGCGGCCATCGTTTCGGGTTGGGTGATCCGGTAGAGGTTATTATCCACTCCGTAAACCTCACTCGTCGCCAGGTAGAGTTACGCCTAGTCAGAGACGATCAACGATCATCAAGCCCTGGAACCAAAACGGGCACCGAGGCTCCCCTAGACCAACCTAGGTCGAATCGCCTGGATCCACGCCAATTAGCTCGAAAATTGGGTCTCATCCGCAAAAAGAATCGCTCCTCTAGCGGCGGTAGACCACGAGGTCGTGGACGACGACGTTCACAGCGCTAGGTCTCATTCGCTATGCTCGGAACAAGTCCTGCCATACGTCTCTTCGAGTTGGTTTTACCACCACCTTAGGCCCATCAGAAAAGATGTAACAATCACCTGGAGAATCACGGTCGATAAGCCGCTGTCCCTGGCCTACCACCGTGCGATCCTTCACCTGACAACGCCCAATAACTGCACTGTTGGGGTAGAGCAGCACGCCTTCTCCCAATACCGGTGCTTCCCCATGGTTTTTGCCAATGGTACAATTTTGGTAAAGTGCCAGATAGTTCCCATATGTAGCCCTAGCAAGCACAATACCCGGCGAGTGCCCCACAAACCAAATATCTGGTAGTTCGGTATCATAAAAACAAGAAAATCCATTCAGCGCTTTATTAAGGTAAAAGACCTTTGTAGCCACTCGAACATCCTTACCCGAACGATAGATACTATTTGCTAAGAAATACAAAAAAACGGTGTTCTGCTCTGAGTGCAGAGGATCAAATCTTCCTTTTTGCCACAATGCGGCGGCATCTATGCAACAGGAAGTTCGATAAAGTGCATCATCCAACGCACTATCTACCACACTCACTACACTCTCCCGACCATCTGGAAAAAAATGATCAAGTTGTCGCCCTAGATACTCAACCAGTTCCGAACGACTGCTTCCTATCAATTCCATGTTACATCCACGGCATATGCGAGACACTCATCATAGACCGCATAGCCCGCTGATTGTCTTGCCAGGTAAGTACTCGATCGAGCCCCACTTCAATCTGCCGGGGAACAAGACCCAAATCCGATTCGATCCGCCGTACTATAACCGCTGGGGGACATGGTTCTGTATCACCGATAACCATTTCTGAAGGGCTCAATCTGGTGCCTGTACGATCTCGCAGAAAACTAAACAACTCGTTGTTCGTGACCAAATCTCCAGCGGCCACATTGTATAGCGAATATTGTCCAACCTCAGCGACAGCCAGTACTACCTGACATACATCTTCAATATGTATGTAGTCTCTCCGCGTAGTACCCAACGCATCCACACTACCACCTTGTCCATCAAGTGCGCGCAGAATCATAGTCTCTAAGAACGATCCACCGTCCAGAGCATCAGAATACACCCCGGAGAGTCGAAGAACATGAGCTCGCGGCCCACCACGATGGCAAACTAACCACTCTCCCATGGCTTTAGATAGATCGAATAAACTTCGCTCCTTCCTAGACTCCAGAGCAATCGGAGTTTCTTCCGAAACTGGACCGGGAAGACCATCGTATAACCGAGTCGAAGACAGATATATAAGACGAGCATAACGCTGGTTCTCTACAACCTTTGCCAAATCCATCGCATGCGCTTGAATGGTTTTAGCTGGTGACTCCGCATAGTCAGCAGTGTATCCAGCAGACCAAATAAGAATATCACATGGATCCTCCAAGCGCTCAAAACTCCCTCGATCTACTACATCAACTGCCATCCCTTGGCTGCGAAACTTCTTAACGATGGATTTGCCAATAAAGCCATTACCACCTACTACCACTACATTTTTCATAGGATAACTCCGTGCTCTAGTTACTCACGAACACATCCATCGCATCATGAGCGATCACCCGAGGATAGGGAACCGGTACGATAAACCTCCCCCCACCTCTGCGATAAGTATCTTCCTGAGCTACAATTTCCTCAGCAAAATTCCAAGGTAATAGCAAACAATAATCTGGTTGTGCCTCAGCCAAATAAGACGTCTCGCGGATTGGAATACCCACTCCGGGCATAAATTTCCCCTGCTTGTGAGGATTGCGATCAACCACAAAGTCGATCGTATCCGGTCCTAGCTCAAGATAATTCAATAGAACACTTCCTTTTGCCGCAGCACCATACGCGGCGATAGACTTGCCACGTCCCTTTAAGCAACCGAGCATATTCTTCAGATTATCACGGAGCTTTTCCACGTGTTTGGCAAAGTTCTCATAAGCTTGATATGACGATACTCCCCATCGGATCTCTTCATTTTGGAGAGCATAGAATGCCTGGGAACGAACGTCGCTTTGGCGAGTATCAACCATGAGCCGCAGCGAACCACCGTGGATATCAACATGCTCTACGTCGCGAATAGTTAAACCATTTCGGCCAAACAGATGATCGAGCGAGGCTAGAGAATAATAGAATAGGTGTTCATGGTAGATTGTATCAAAGGCACGCCCCCGCAATAGATCTATCGCATACGGAACTTCAACAACAGCAACACCTTTGGGATCCAATATATGTCTTATTCCTTGCACAAACTCATTGGTCTTTGGAACATGAGCGAGCACGTTGTGTGCGTGAACAATATTAGCACGCCTGCCTTCACTCGCTAAACGCGAACCTAAGGATGCATCAAAGAACTCAACAAGGGTTGGTACACCCCCTTCTTCAGCTACCCTAGCAATATTTTTTGCCGGCTCAACACCTAAAACCGGAACCGACAATTCAACGTAGTTCTTTAATAAATATCCATCATTACTGGCTATCTCGATCACCAGACTATCAGAATTCAAATAACGCTCGACGACCAATCGCTGCACGAGATCCCGCGCATGACTGAGCATTGTATCCGAATACGAACTAAAATACATATAGTCTTTAAATAGCGCTGTAGGATCAATAGTCTTTGTGATCTGCAACAGACAACATTGTTCACAAAATACTAGTTCCAGAGGATACCTTTCCAACATCCGAGCCTGTTTTGCCGTTTTAGCAAAAGCATTAGCTAATGGCATGTCCCCCAACAATAATACTGGCTGTGTATTATTACAACCACAAGCGCGGCAGTTTAGCGACCGGACTGTATGTGCCTTACTCGAATCCAGAGGATAGTCGCAAAAAGCCTCTAGGCGCTTTAGATCACCGCGGGATGTATAAGTAATCGGATTAACGTTAGCAGACTTCATGACGTTCGAGGTGGTGGCTCTGAACGCGACAACCACTCTCGATGAGACATCGGCGTTTTTGGCTCGGATTGGAGCGTTTTGCATCGGGGTCTCCCCGCAATACCCGAGAGATTCAATATGATACGTCGGTCCTCGCTCCGCTCGATAAAGACTCATGCTTCGCCACGAGTGTCCGAATCCGACTATGTTAGGTAAAGATGCACATCGCCGAAACCAAGTTAAAAGGCGCGTACATTATCGAGGCCACACCCAGATTTGATGAACGTGGCTCATTTGCACGAATTTATGATCATGAGATGTTCGAACGACACGGTCTCACCGGTAACGTAGCGCAGATGAGTATCTCTGAGAACCGTATCCTCGGAACCCTACGCGGCCTCCACTGGCAGGCCCCACCCGGGAGAGAGACCAAATTGCTTCAAGTTATACAAGGGCGCATCTACGACGTGGTCGTTGACCTCCGACCTAAGTCTTCGCAGTTTGGGGAGTGGCTTGGTATCGAATTATCATCCGATAAACAACAAGCATTGTACATTCCGGAACAATGTGCTCACGGGTATATGACCCTCGAGGACAACAGTCACGTTCTCTATCAAATGTCTGAGTCTTACAAGCCGAACTTGGTCCGCAGCCTGCGTTGGGATGATCCCGACCTGAATGTAACATGGCCTATCGCCCCGCGCATGCTGTCCAAACCCGACGCAACCTGCGAAGAGACACTCGCCACTTTGCGATGGAGTTTAAACCAGTCAGGCGAATAACTCACCCTGTATCACTCACTGCTTGGTTTGTCTTCTCCTACCACGGACGACGCGGATGCGACTTTAGCCACTTGTTCGTCATAACGTCGATAGACTTCTAATAATACCGCCTGGGTCACCGAGCTGAACGCCATGAGACGAGAGTCCTGACCCCGGCCAGCCAAGCGAGACCGGAAATGAATTTCCCCTTCACTCGTTTCTACAAACACAAGAAGTGCTTCTACACAGCTTTCGAAAAGGCGGTCCTTTACGGCGCTCTCTCGGTCCTCAAAACCATCAGCAAGGAGTGCTTCCAAAAGGAGTCCAACCCCTCTATCCACCGCTTGATCTAGGAACGGTAATGGGACCTCAATCCCTAGGTTCTGCAAACGTTCCGCAAGTGGAGGCAAGCCTAGTATCCACCCCGATAGTAGTCGCCCCTCGATGAGCTCCAACTCTCCATGAGCGTGAGGCGTGGTGACCACCAAAACGCCAGTGCACCGTCCTAGACCTAGAAACTCTACTATATCCGGAACGGCAAACTTTACCAGATTCGCTTGCAGGTCCGGTACTGACATAGCCGACATGGCCAAAGTGTCCGCCTCTTCTTTGTTAGATACCCCCTCATTTTGCTCAGACCATGCGAATGAGAGTTCCTGTAATGTTCGTTGAATATTGGGATTACGAGGTTCAAGTTCACTCGCCCGTCCTAATACCGACTTCGCCTCATCAAAGTATCCACCTCGGATAAGTACTCGACCAAATTGGTGGTAACTATCAGCACGATCCGGATTGAGAAGTATAGCTTCCTGAAACGCTTGGACCGCTTCGTCCAGTTTACCCTGTCCACGCAAGCAAAGGCCAATATCTACCATAATACGAGCTGACTTAGGTTGCAGCAAAGCAGCGGTTCGGAAGGCAGCAAGAGCTCGGTCCAGAGCACCTGACTCCCTTAGCGCTAGCCCCAAATTAACATGGACGTCAGCCCGGCGAGGCCGTTGCTTTGCTACCCATTCAAAGTGGGAGATCGCTTCCCGGTATCTTCCCACTGCGCAAAGAGCCACAGCGATCCCAACCCTATAGTCTGGCTCAACTGGATTGAGTACGTGCGCGCAACGCCACGCTTCCACCGCCTCATTGACCTGGCCTTGTCGTTCAAAAATGACCCCAGCCAAGGCATGGGCTCGAGCATCCGACGGGAAATCAATCAAGAAGTGTCTAATATGGACTTCAGCTCTTCTCAGCAAGTCGAGGTGATTGGAGGGGCCATTGATCGCTTTTCGCACCAACAGCCGCGCAACGTTTTTTCGAAGATCCCCCGGCTGAGGGTGATGATGAATCTGGTTCTCCAAAGAGGCAAGCAGGTCCTGAACCTCTTCGAATTCCACCAGTACTCGGCCGATACGATTCAGTTCATCCAGGCTAGCCGGTCTCCACCGCTGCTCCTCTAAAAAGTTTGATATGACCGATCGAGCCCGTTCTATTCGCCCTGATACCAGCAGCTGCTCCACGTGCCCAACCCGGTCTTTATCCTCCAGTGCTGGAGGTTCGTTCATGACCATGGGCTATCCCGCGGGAATCTATCCCGCAACATCGACAGAGTTGGACTCGCGGAGAAGACATGTTTGGGGTACACTCTAACATACCAGGCTAACATGAAACGAGGGTAATTGCGTTGGCACGTCACAATACTAAGGTGAAGCTCCCCGAAAGAACAGAGAATGTGAGCTCCACGAAGGTAACGGATTCGCCGGAACCCCAATCCGGAATTTCCCGCTCGCCGCTTTCGCTGAACGGCCCGACACCCGAGTCGCCTGTTGGCGGTGCCGAACCTCTCGTTTTTGAAGGACTCGATATTCTCGCTCACGATATTCTGTATGACTCCCAAGGTGATGTGTCCGCAGACAAGCTCCATCATCAGGTCGACGAATGGTACTTTCGTCAGATACCGGGTGACCAAGACTGCGCCACTGACAATGGTGATACCTGCGAAACACGGTCCATGGGGGGGCCCACGCTCCTTGACGTCAGTGAACCGCAAAATGCTCCCGCCGAAGACCACGACTACCCATCTGTATCCGACGGAGACGGCGAACCAGATGTGACCGAGGAACAACATCGGCCTGCATCATTAGCCTCTGCCATCGGCCTGGGAAGCCACGTGGCTCTCCCTGACGCCTCACCTCCGTCCACAACGCCTCCGCCCCGTAACGTGGAACCGCGACCTACAACCCCCACCGTCGACGTCCGTAGTCCAAACCCTCCGCCGCCATCAGCGCAGAAGACTAACTTTGTTCAACCGGATGAATACAAGCATCCTTTCAACACCGACCTTAGTCGGCGTACCGATCCACCCAACCGTCGTCGCCTGCAGCCTAAACCCCGTCACCAGCCGGTACGCATGATATCTCCCTCAAAAAAAACACTACCTAAGGGCAACTTTCCATTATCTTCACTCTCTAAGGCCATCTATCCCTCATCAGCCAACATTCCATCACGCACTGCACCAAACCCGGCTGACATCATAGCCGCCCTAGGGCCAAAAGCCTTCATAGCCCCTCATCAACCACAACGTTCCTCCCTTACCCTTATAACGATCACCATCACGGTGGCATTTCTCACTAGCTTGGTAGCGCTCTTCCTTTTCGCGCCCAAAAAACCACAGCAGGCCTCTTTGGCGACCCTCCACTTCATCGGTGGTACTTCACCGCAGTTAGGTCAGCTGGATAAATCACATGTTGCACAATTTCGCGAATACTGCCCCAAGGGACTACTGATTGTAGGCAGAGCAAGTGACATTCTCAGCAGCAAGAAACGCCGTGAGAGAGCAAAATATCGAGCGGCACAGGTACAAAGCACCCTCGCAACCCTCGGCTTATCCCCCAAGGAAAGTGAGATCATGGTTGATCTTCGGGACCATACCGCGGCCACGGTACAGCTTCGATGTCGGATGTAACTGTATCAACCCGTCTACAACCGTTTGGCACCACCATCTTTAGTGCAATTTCTCAAAAAGCGGCCCATCATAACGCGATCAATCTTGGCCAAGGATTCCCAGACTTTGATGGTCCCGAGGACGTCAAGGAGGCCGCAGTGGCGGCCATACGTGAAGGGCGTAATCAATACGCCCGGTCTCAAGGGATCCCCGAACTCGTGGAAGCTATTGCACTCCATCAATCAACTCACTACGGCCTCCACTACGATCCCTACACCGAGGTTAATGTGTTTTCTGGTGCAACAGAAGGCTTGATGGCAGCCATGCAGGGCCTACTAAATCCAGGTGATGAAGTTCTATTCATAGAGCCAGTTTACGACAGTTATCCAGCTTGCGCCGCTTTGGCTGGTGCTTCGGTTAACTATTACACCCTGGAATATCCTTCGTTTGCTATCGATGAAGCCCGCTTACGAGCATGTGTAACCCCCAACACCCGAATGATCCTTGTGAATAGCCCTCACAATCCAACCGGCAAAGTATTCTCCCGCGACGAGCTCGAAATTATTGCTCGAGTCGCTCAAGAAAAGGATCTGCTCGCTTTGACCGACGAAGTATACGAACACTTGGTTTATGACTCCGCGACACATCAACCGCTTGCTAGCTTCCCGGGAATGCGGGAGCGAACACTATCCATCAGTAGCTTAGGCAAGACCTGGTCACTAACTGGATGGAAAATAGGTTGGGCCACCGGTCCTCAACATCTCATCACTGCGGCTCAAGCAGCCCACCAGTTTATCACCTTCGCCAGTGCCACCCCCTTTCAATACGGCGCGGCTCATGCCCTCGGGACCCACCAGCAGCCCTACCTAAACGAACTCCACCAAACCTATTCCAAACGAAGAGAAATATTATTCACGGCCCTTAAAGAGGCCGGATTTGGTGTTCAGCCTCCAGCAGGCACGTACTTCATGCTAGCTGACTTCAGTGCACTATTTGATGGGGATGACGTAGCCTTTGCCCATCATCTCATTGAAACGGTCGGCGTAGCCGCCATCCCCCCCAGCGCCTTCTACCCCTCGCGGCCAGATGCCGGCCGGCACCTCATTCGATTTGCCTTCTGCAAAAAAACAACAACCTTGCTTGAAGCCGCCGAACGTCTGATAACACTGCGTGCGTAGGCCTGTAACCGACCATGAACCTACCTCATCAACTCCCCCCACTACCAGTGACTGTGGTGACTGGCTTCCTGGGTGCGGGCAAGACCACCCTCATCAATCATATACTCCGGGGCGCACCCGAGCACAGGATCGGCGTGCTCGTAAACGACTTTGGAGATGTGTCCATCGACGCCGATCTGATCGTAGCCCAAACCAAAGATGTGCTCACTCTGACAAATGGGTGTATCTGCTGTTCGCTCCGCGGCGATCTGACCCGATCGATCATGACCTTGGCGGAATCAACTGAGCGGCCAGAGCATCTACTGGTGGAGGCCAGTGGAATCTCGTATCCCGAGACAATTCTAGCAGCTCTTATCGAACTGGAACGTTACCAAATCATCCGCCTCGACGGTGTACTCGGGGTTGTAGATGCGGTTGAAGACGATGAGCTGAGCAAAGAATCCGCTCATCTGGCTCGCAGTCAAAAACTGGCCGCAGATATCTTGCTAGTCAGCAAGACCGATCTCTTACCTAAAACCAAGTTGGATCAACAGCTGGAGAGGCTGAGATCATCCTTTCCAAAAGTACTTCCAGCCAACTATCATGAATTACCCGTCACACTGCTCCTTGGACTTGAGAGCTCCAAAGAGCATACACTCAACAAACTAGACATTCGAGTATCACAACAGCCGCATCTATTAGCGAGTTCTCATACACATGAGACCATGTGGAAGAACTATCGACTAACCACCACGGCCCCTCTTTCCTTTAAGAAACTCGTCACCGAACTCAAGCAAGTGCCCAGTGGTATCTTTCGTGCCAAAGGTTTCCTGCACATTGTCGAGCGTCCTGGTATGCGTCTATTACTTCACCTTACCGGACGAAGAGTACAAATCCGCACAATAGGGAAATGGTCAACAGACCCGTGCACCGAGCTCGTATTCATCGGGCTTGAGAAGGCTTTTGATATTCCCGCCTTGGTCGAACAATTTAACCGCTGCATTGACCCTAGTGCGTCCGAAGGCCAAACAAACGGCGAACCTCCGGAAGAACTTTCTTGGGTCCGTGGATAATCCCTCACAGCAAATAATCGCCTCCCTATACAGCAAAGACCACTTGAATTGATTCTGTAAGAATCAATTCAAGTGGTCGCGCAGCGGGGCATAGTCCGGTGTAAAAGCAGGAACTTTGGTTCAACCCAAGTTATTTCTGCCATAGGCCGTTGTTCCTAAATGCATATCTATAGAAATTCGGCTCCTTATGTTCGCATAAAGAGAAATCACATCAAACGATATTTTCTATAAAACGGATGATCTGCATATAACTTTATTTAAGATCTAGCTAGGCAGAAGCCCGCGATAGACACTACAGAGTCTAGGGTGTGTCTTCAAACTCCGGACCGCGTTCTGACTTGTTTCCCACATGTGTGAGGGCTCGGTGGCTTCGCCACCCTTTCGGGCCCCTCGGTCCGGTACCATCCGGTAGTACCCTTCCCTCCGGGGGCAACCCTTCACTCACGCGGGATACACAGCGTCAGCTCCGCAGCCGGAGTTTGAAGACACGCCCTAATTCAACGCCTTCACTAACTTTGGCAGGAATCGGCAATAGATATTATCAGAGGCGAGCAACAACCCAAACTTCCGCTCATGATGAACTATGCGGTGGTCCGAATCCTCCCCCGCCTGGAGTCTCAATCCGAATACGCTGGCCCGATTCCACGTCCAAACTAACTTTTGCGGGTAGTTCGGTCTGATCCAAGGTGTTGACACCCATCTGCCCCGATTTCCCCCCCCCCAAGGCCAAACGGCGCCCGTTCGCGTCTCTCCGACAAAATAGATACCCGTAGAGGAGCCAACGCTTCCAGTTCTCGGATAACCCCATCTCCTCCCCTATACCGCCCAGCACCGCCAGATCCGGAACGGAGGCTAAACTGGGTGAGCCGAACGGGAAATCGAGACTCCAAAACCTCAGGATCGGTAATCCGAGTATTTGTCATGTGAGAGTGTGTCCCACTGCGTCCATCCTGATGAGCGGTCGCGCCTATACCGCCTGCGATAGTTTCGTAGTAGCCAAACTGGTCATTGCCAAGACTGAGATTATTCATAGTCCCCTGACTAGCTGCCGCGCGACCCAAAGCACCTAAAAGCACATCCACGACTCGCTGGGAGGTTTCCACATTTCCACCAGCTACCGCTGCATTCCGGGGAGGGTCCAACAAAGAACCGGGACGAACATATAGCTCTACTGGCCGTAAACAGCCCGCATTGAGAGGGATTGATGCGCCCACCAATGCTCGTAATACATACATGGTCGCAGCTACCGTAACTGCTCGGGGGGCGTTTAGATTACCTGATACCGCATCCCCCGATTCACTAAAGTCCACCTTCATCTTATCACCAGAGACCGTGATCATCACCCCAACCGGAGTACCGTCATCTAGAGCATCACTAAAGCGATAGATACCATCCGGAATGGCCTCAAGCGCCCGAGCTACCCTACGAGCCGCATCTTCTTGAACATAGTGCATGTAAGTAGTGACTTCATCCAAGCCCACCGCTTCAACCAAGGCTTGGAGCAACTGAACGCCAGCCGCGTTGGCTGCAATTTGGGCTTCCAGATCCGCCAAATTATCTTCAGGCTTACGAGCTGGATAGGGCCCACTTCGTAGCGCCCGCCCAACTTCATCCGTCACCAACTGACCTTCGCGAACAATGCGTAAACCGCGTAGCACCACCCCTTCTTCAGATAGAGTGCGAGAAAACGGTGGCATAGAACCAGGAGTGGTCCCTCCCACATCCTCATGATGCCCCCGACTGGCCGTAAAAAACACTCGTTCACCAGCCACAAACACCGGCGTCACCACAGTAATATCTGGAAGATGTGACCCTCCACCCGCGGGATCATTGGTAACAAAGACATCACCCGGTTGCATGTTGGAGTGTTGCCTGACCACCGCCCGAACAGACTCACTCATCGCACCAAGATGGACGGGAATATGAGGAGCATTGGCCACAAGTTCCCCGACGCCATCAAAAACCGCACAAGAAAAATCTAGTCGCTCACGAATATTCACGGATAGTGCTGTCCGCTGGAGGACTGCGCCCATCCGTTCCGCAAAGGCCATAAATCGATGATTATATACTTCCAGTCGCACCGGATCCGGGCCGGTGGAGCTCTTTGATTTCGCGGTAGTAGCGACCGACTGAGTGGTAGAAGCATCGCTAGGGCAATCCTGATACTCCATCCGTAAGATATGCCCCCCGTGGAGTACAAATCCGGTTTCCACAACGATCGTTCCCGTAGCCTCAAGCACCAGAGCAGGACCCACAATTTTCTGGCCGTCAACCAACTGCTCGCGGGCACACACCGGTACAGTGACCCATTGGCCATGCTCGTACATAGTCACTTCGAAGGGATCAACAGCCGGAACCGACGGAGTGGGCTCGACAAGCTTGATGGGTTCCATCAAGCCACGAGCCTCCAAACGAAGGGCCACCATCTCTATCGGCTGCGCTGGCCGAACGTAGCCAAAGAGTTGGCGATGCTTGACCTCAAATAGCTGCTGGATCGCTTGAGAACTAACTGTCTTCTCATCAAGAGCTATGTTCAGGTGAGTCTCCGTCCCTCGATAACGGATATCTACCGAACGAGCGTATGCATGTTGCTCTGGGCCAAAGCCCTGAGACTCGAGAGCTGCGCACCCTTCCTCAGCCAGTAATTCAAAGCCGTGTTGGGCAGAACACCAACCATCCTGAAGTGAGCGTTCGACCGGGTCTCGAACACCGTGCCACTCAACGTCCGCGAGAGCCATTCCATAAGCAGACAAGACCCCCGAAAACGGGGGAAAAAGCACGGTCGCAATCTGTAACTTACGGGCTAGTGCGGCCGCATGTTGCCCGCCAGCTCCACCATAAACCACCAGAGCATGTTCTCGAACATCGTGCCCTCGCGTGACTGAGACTTGTCGAATAGCCTGAGCCATCACTTCGTGGGCTACTTCCAAAAACCCTTCACCCACCTCTGCCCAAGACGAAAACTCTGGACGCTGGTCAACAATCACCTGGAGCGCCTGAGATGAGCGAACGCGGTCCAGGACAAATGGAAAACGCTCTGGTCTTAGTCGCCCAAGTGCTAGATTTATATCCGTGATCGCCAACTCAGTCGCGGCAAGATTTCCATAGCACAAAGGACCAGGGATCGCCCCGGTGCTCTGTGGTCCGACCACCAAACGATCAACATCCAGCCGACATACCGAGCCCCCCCCCGCAGCCACCGTATGGATATCCATCATCGGGGCTCGAAGTCGTACCCCCGCTATTTCGGTCTCGTAGGAACGTTCAATAGTTTCACCTATTCTGGTGACATCCGTGGAGGTCCCTCCCATATCAAAAGCGATCGCCTGGGTATATCCGGCAGCCCGAGCCACATACCGCGCTGCAACCACCCCACCAGCGGGGCCGGAGAGTAGCGCGTTCTTCCCTCGAAACGCTTCTGCTTCACACAGACCACCGCTGGACTGCATCACCAGCATACGACTTCCAACTAAACATTGGCTGAGATGGGACAAGTAATTTCGGATAATCGGGGTAAGATAAGCATCAACGAGAGTTGTCTCTCCTCTACCAACCATACCTATCTCGGGCACAACTTCGTGCGAACAAGATACATGGCGAAAGCCAACCTCGCGCGCAAGCTCTGCCAGTTGGCATTCAATCGAGCCATTCAGGTGGGCATTGAGAACAATCACGGCAAGACTCTCAATCCCTGAAGCCCAAAGAGCCTCCAAGGCAGCTCGCACCTGAGTGGGGTCCCAGGGTTCAAGCCCCGCAGCCGGTGCTTGAAGTGGCCGGCCCATCGTATCCATACGGGCATCAACCTCCATCACCCCACCGTAGAGAGGCTCCGATTCAGGAATCTCCAAGGCAAATATATCGGGACGAGCTTGAGTTCCGATCCGAATGACATCCTTGAAACCTCGAGTAACGACCAAGGCGGTGGCCGCTCCCCGACGTTCGAGCAACGCATTGGTAGCAATGGTAGTCCCCATACGAACAGAGCACAGAGGAATAGGATCCTTGTCAGAAAGTCGCAGAAGACTCCGAATACCAACGAGTGGCGCATCATCGGAGGATAGAACTTTAGCCACCCGGACTTCGCCTTGAGGTCCATAACCGATGCAATCGGTGAAGGTTCCACCTCGATCGATAAAGAACGACCACCCTTTGCCTGTCCTGCTCACTTGGGTACGATAAGCGATCCTGGCCTTGAACGTCCGCAAGTTCGTTCACCTGAAGAACTGAGTGGCTTGAACCACCGAGATCACGAAGGTTAAGAATCCATTGGTGAACGCACCTTGGATGGGCGCAGCCTCGTTAGGCTCCCAATTAAACAAGTGGCCGCACATAGCGTGATAACTGCCAGCTCAAAACGCGCAATATATGCGCCACTTTGAAGCGAGTAGCCCGCTGGCCAGGAGTATCACCTGCATTATTCAACCATTACACCAGAAATCACTCGGGTTGAACCCAGGTTCCTGCTTCTACGCCGGGCTATGCCCCGCTGCGCGACCACTTGTTGATTCTTACAGAATCAAGTCAAGCGGTCTTCGCTATACACTGTCTACGAAGTAATATGTATCTTAGAGCCTGTCTTTAAGCCGGACGTGCCGTCTCATCGTCCCTAATTTACCTGAATGTTCAGTAACCTACAGTTCCCCTCCTATCGGGCCCCCCTCCGTCAGCCAGCCCCGGGAAGCCTCCCTCCGAGTCTGACCCTCAGGCAAACTAGGGCGTGTCTTCCAAACTTCGGCTGCGGAGATGACGCCGTAGCCCCCGTTTGTGAAGTGTAGGCCCCGGAGGGAGGGTACTTGATGTGCCGGACCGAGGGGCCCGAAAGGGGGGCGAAGCCACTGAGCCCTCACACATGTGGGAAACAAGTCAGAACGCGGTCCGGAGTTTGAAGACACGCCCTAGCTAGGTACCTAGTAATAGTTCCATGCCGACGCTAAAGACACGCCATGACTCGTCAACGCTCCCAGGCTAACTCAACGCAACAAAGGGCTTAGAGAGGCTAGGCAAGCTCCGTAACAAGCATATACGTTATACAATGACTTATCGGCACCGGTGATATCCCCTCATCAACTGGGACTCCCCATGAGAGCAGCAAACACATCGGGGCAGAAGAAACGACAACGGCCTTGCACTTACAGGAGCGGTAATAGGAATATACAGCTGCCTAAGCGGATAACAGGGCATTTATGAGGTTATTTACATCACTATCACTACCTATGCTTGCCGGAGCGGTAGTGGCGTCAAGCGGGATTACCACTTCCGTTTATGCACAAGACGTGTTGGGGCGACTGACAGCCAGCTATCGCGGTCACTATGGTACCCCGCACGATCGAAACAGCGCATCGTGGCGTGGATGGGAAGATCCCCAGTCCCCTTCACGTATTAGCGTGGCCTTGTGGCCCGATGTCACGGAGCTTGATCCCCAGTACTTAGCCGTTCCCAGTGCCAAGCTAGTACTGAAGTACTCCCCTTCAGGACTGTTCTCTAGTGCCCAAGAAGATACAGCGGACGTCCACTTACGTTGGCTGAAACAGTACGGCATCGACGGCGTCATGATGATGCGGACGGTCGGTCAGCACACAAAGCCTAAAGAAACTCACCTTGCTCTGGCTTCATCTTCGCTCAGCGCCAAGCCGGCATTCACACAATGTGATTCACAATCGCCGCATCAGTTGCGCTTTCGTCCTTCGAAAGGTGAACCCATCAATCATAGATCTCAATTAAGTCATCACCAAAACCACGTTCTGTCACATATTTCACAGGCGGCAGAGAAACGTGGAGTCACAGTTTTTGTCATGTATGAGCTGAGTCCAGATCAGCTCCACAGAAACTCGTGGTTACCTCAGCTCAAAAAAGATCTACATAACCACCTTAAACCTCATGTTAGTGGGCCATCATGGGCCCTAGAAAACTACCGACCAGTCATTGGTATTAAGGGTATTGGTCTGCATGATCCCGGTCGTTCACCAAGTGATTATCTGGAACTGATCCGCTTTCTTCATAGTGAAGGATTCTATGTCATTGGCGGCGTAAACCCTAAATGGCAAACACAATCTCGTCTATCTCGGGTGTTTAGACGTCTTGACATGATCATGCCTTGGACCGTCGGACAGTACAAAACACTATCGGCGCTTGATACTCGTGCTAAGCAACAATACGAGTCGGACATTCGATGGACCGCCTCTCGTAATGTCGACTACCTTCCCGTCATTTGGCCAGGGCGTTCACCAGTTATGCCCAACAGCAAAACTATATCACGGAGACGAGGGCAATTTCTGTGGCGTCAGTTCCACCACCTGTACCGCCTTGGGTACGATACGGCTTTGGTTGCGACACTGGATGGTTATGATGACGGTACTGCTATCCTCAAGGCCGCTGCTGACTCCCTAATGATCCCGCAGAAACAACAAGCCCGCACCGTGAGCAACGAAGGAGGATATCTATCCTCCGATTTCTATCTTAGACTCGCTGGCGAGGGCGCTCGATTGATCCGTCGTCAACGCGGCGAAAGTAGTAATGTACCCATTTTAGCCAGCGATGGCCCCATATGGTTTCGCTCCAGCTTTGAACAAGATTTGGATGCAGCCACTACATGGAACAACTCGCCTATCCGTAAGGCACATGTAAGTAATGCGAGGTGCGAACAAGTATTTGATGGTGAAAGCCATCTTGGATCCGGATCTATCGCGATAAGTGGCCTTGACGAGTCTACAAGCTCTTCTTACGCATACTTCAAAAGCATCAATGTGATGATTCCCGTTAACTATCGCACCCAGCTTAGCTTCTGGCTCAAAGCCGGTAACAAGCTTGGTCGTCATGTAACCATAGACCTCGTGACCACCGATGGCTCAACCCTAAGTACTAGCAACGCCCAACTAGCTAAGGGTTCGATCGGAAAATGGCGACGTGTCCATGCACATATTGGAACATGGCTCAGAAATAAAGTGGTACGACAGATCGTGATTGGATACGATTGTACCCCTTGCAAGGGACGCTTCGCAGCATGGATCGATGATATTGAAATTACCGATGCCCCCATAGCCACCGAGACATCAGTAGCATCCCAACCCGTCTGCAGGATTGACACCGGCAATCA
Source organism: Myxococcales bacterium (assembly GCA_019634385.1). Classification (GTDB taxonomy): domain Bacteria; phylum Myxococcota; class Kuafuiibacteriia; order Kuafuiibacteriales; family Kuafuiibacteriaceae; genus JAHQVK01. The sequence continues at coordinate 30,505 of JAHQVK010000155.1, forward strand.
ACAAACTGCAGCCTCCTCCGCAGACGACGCCGATACATCCGGATACGACGCGCCGCGAGATTCCGACTATCACAAATACGTGGTCGAACCTATTTCATTACAAGAATATGCAAAAACTATCGAAAACTAGTGTCTTGCAATCGTAGTGATCGCGACCATTGGGTCCAGGTTCGTATTGAACATCGCATAGGTCCCCGCATCTCCTATAATGACCGCAGATCATGCACCTGACAACGGACCGATTGGGGCCGTAGCTGTAAGCGCTGCATCCCACGGTTCTGAGCAGCGTCTATACCACTGGTCACTCGGCTCTTATCCCATTTGCCTCCTATGGATACATCACCATGGTCGACGTACCGAACGACCCCGCAACAACTGAGTGCTTCGCGAGTACCAACCTCAGCACCACACCGGCGTCCTTCGCTCACGCCATTGTTATTGACGTCATCCACGATGGCGATCAGCTTCAACTTCCCACACCAGTCGCCGCTCGTTCCGATGTTCGGCACGCATTCCATGCACTAAGGGCCCATGGAACACGAGACTTTGCCAATGAATTACACAACCAACTTGGTACCGGTGGGGTCGTTGCTCTTTCACTTGCGAGAATTACACTCGACCTCGATCAACTGCCCGGAATCGATATGGGAGGACGCAGCCGAGCATTGGGTACGCCAGTTGCGCCTCTTGTCTCGATTGAGACCCGCCGGCAACTGATACATACTTATCGCGCACTACTCACTCACGTCGCGAGGGCCCGACAGGGCGCCCGACTCTGGATATCTATTCGCTCTAGAGATGAACCCTCGGATACCCTAAGGGTACGATTCATCGCCAGCCCGCCGCCTCACGCTGGTCATGATCCACTCATACCTCGTGATATTTTTTCGCAGCTATGTAAGCCATCACTCCCGCAAGCGATCAGCCGTGCCATGGGCACTAACATCGACCCCGCGGGTCATATCCCTCCACTTCTAAGTACCTCCATGGCTGCTCGAGCGTTAACATTTGATTGGATAAAGTATCTCCAGACCCGGCTGGAAGAATATGGTCCGGCCAAGAACGAAATATGGGACGACGCCCGTAGAATATTGTGGGCCGCGCTACTAGATACCAGTGGCATTTCGGTGGAAACTCACTCTGTTAATAGCTATTTGCATCACCAATTGGAAGCGCCACCAATATACCGTGAAAAGTTCGAAGCTATGGCGGAGCGCTATGTCCAAGCTCAACGGTGGGTGGCCAGCCAATCTAACCACCTTGTAGAAGAATTTTTCCGGTGGCATGGTCGACAACACGGACTCGTGATAGAATTACCAGTCCCTTTTCAGTCCAGACACTCGAAACAGTGGGCCAAGCATCTGGCAGATGGCATTCATGCCGGATTCAGCTCATAGTCGTAGTTAATACTTAGTGGAGCGTGATCACTAAATCGCTTGGCTCGATACACAGATGCCGACTGGACGCTATCCCGCAAATCCGGGGTAACCAGCTGGTAGTCAAGACGCCACCCAACGTTCTTCTCCCACGCAGCACCTCGATTCGACCACCACGTGTATTCTTCAGCCGCTTGATTCACCACTCGAAAAGCATCAACCCATCCTTGCTCGTCAATAAGACGATCCAGCCATGCTCTTTCCTCTGGTAAAAAGCCCGAATTTTTCTGATTAGACCGCCAATTTTTTAAGTCAATATTCTTATGAGCAATATTCCAATCCCCAGTTACTATATAACTTCTTCCATCTCTACGCAAAGTATCCAAGTGTTCCCTCAAGTGAGCCAAGAACCGATATTTTTGAGTTTGACGCTCATCCCCTGAAGACCCCGAAGGAATATAAAGTGATATGACCGACAATGGCCCAAAATCGGCTTGAAGGTAGCGTCCTTCGTCGTTCAACTCATTCCACCCCATGTTAGTAACCACCCGGTCTGCAGGCCGCTTTGCATAGAGAGCCACCCCACTATAGCCCTTCCGAACCGCAGGAAAAAAATAGGCTGCATACCTTCGGGGGGCACGTGCTTCATCCGGCATCTGCTCTGGCTGAGCACGAATTTCTTGGAGGCAAACCACATCTGCATCTTGACGTCGTTGCCAGTTAAAATACCCCTTTTGGGTAGCACTTCGAATACCATTGACATTGACGTTTATAACTTTCATCCGTTGCCCTTGGGTCGATTTACTCGCTGCCGATACACAACCACCCCACGATAAGTCACTAGGTATCCCAACGCACCTACAAAGGCGCCAAAAACAATACTTCCTACCCAGAGTTCGAGACCGATCGACCTCAGCAACCCGATGGCAGCATGCCAAAAATCCGGATCAAGTATGCGTTCGCCAAAGCCAGCAGCCTGAGAGTCCGGCCCTTCGATCAATCGAGCGATAGCCGCTTGGCTTTCTGGTGAGGCCTCCCAACGCCCGGTGAGCAACCATCCACCAAAACGCCAACATCCGTAATAAATGGGTACAGCTGTCAGAGGATTGGTAAACCATACCGGCACAATTCCGCTGATCACATTAGCCCGGAGCATAGAAGCTACAGCAAAGTACAGCGGGGTTTGAACTCCCATAGTCGGAGTCGCCCCAATAAAGAAGCCGATAAAAACCCCCAGCGCAATCCGGTGAGGCGTGTCATCCAGATGCAAGATGGAGTGAGCCACAACGTAGCGGAACTTCTTCCAGAGCTTCTTCCCACCCGTTCTTGTACTCACAAAAACCTCTTTGCCCTGCAATTATCCATCATGGTGGCTAAAAGCCATCCCCCAAAACCAGAATCTCCCTCCATAAGAGCTCTCCTACGGTGGTCCGAAGCGATACGACAACGGTGAAGCTTCATATATGACAACTCACGCCTAAGTTCCGCTGCTAACTCCCTAAGAAACGGCTATTCCCTAGGCCTCTTAACTGGCTCAAAGCAGTCTGCTACGAAGCAGCGATGACCTTGGGTACCCTTATTCAAGAGGGAGGCTGGGCTATGGCTCCCATCTACGTATGCTCAGTGATGGCGCTCGCCATCTTCCTCCGCAAGTGGCTAGATATACGCTTGGCACGACTCAGTGATCTCGACTGGGTTGAGCCAACGCTAGCTCTTGTACGCTCTGGGAACTATCAGCAAGCGTTGGAAATTGCTGCGCAGTCTCCCAATCCAACCGCTCGTGTAACCGAAGCTACGCTACGTATTCTTCAGCATCGTCCTGACCGGGTGGAGGCGGAGGCAAAGCGCACCGGCTCCCTGGAGCTGCAGAAATTGGAGTCTCATCTTCCGATGTTAGCCTTTATCGCCCAAGCAGCCCCCCTGTTTGGCCTCCTAGGCACAGTCTTGGGGATGGTGGAACTCTTTGTGGGACTACAAGCGTCCGGCATGCAAGATATTGATGTCGGTCGACTTTCAAGCGGTATTTGGAAAGCGCTCCTGACCACTGCCGCCGGTCTGACCGTTGCCGTTCCCACCCTAGCCGTTCATGCTTGGCTCAGCGGTCGTACCGAATATTTCCGGCTCCAGGTCGGAAATATCATTCAGCGCATCTTGAATGAAATCCCCCAATAGGACTGGCGGTCCCATCATGGAGCAACACAACTAGACGCTCCCATCGCACAAGCCAGTTCCGTGAAATGATCCGCCGATGTTGCCACCGAACGCATATCCGGACTCCCAATTCGCTTCTGGTTTTCCCTAGAAAACCGGAGTCCAAGCTGAGCGCAAGTCCCCATGCTACCTTCAGCACACGCGGAACGCTCTTCCCACGGCGCCCACTTTGCCCCACGTGCTTGGTCAACAATGTTGGTTCCCAGGCTAGAGCAAGCTGAGTTAACCCCAAACAGACACTGACGAATGAAGGCATTGACGTTGGTCGATTGGGCTCCTAATCCGGGACGGTGAAGGGTCGGCCCCATATCAACCGGTGCGAAGTACGCCCAAGCGAGGATTAACACCCCCATGAAGCTCGCCAGACGAACAAAAAATCGGTGACGATACCAAACTTTACGGGTTGGAAGTCTCAGAGTGCTTCCGCGCTCTGGGTAAGGGCGAGGTATGTGACGCTGACGCTCAGCAGCAACCTGATGAGTCATCGACGGGGCATTCACCAAAATCTCAGTGGTGGGTACAGACGATTGCTGAGGAGCTAGGCTAGGCGCAGGAGCTTCATGCGCGGCAATCATCTCCTGTGGTATCTCACGCCATGCCGGTGATGACTTTTCTGTACTGGGTCGGCTCAATGGCCCCACACGAGATGGCCCTCGGCGCGATGCAACCACTGTCATCTGATCTTCTTTAAACCCTGAAAAAGATGGGGTCCGCGAGCCTAGAGCAGAGGCCAGAGAAGACGGCGTTCCAGAACCGATACCTTGTTGTCCCGGTTCATCATCAGTGGATATCGGCGGTGTGGGTGCGTGGCGGGCAGTGTCCGCTGAAGATTTTGGAGACCTAATCTCCTCTGGAACTTTGATAACGACAGTGTGCAGCACCGGATCGGTGGACGCGTTTGGTATTTCCAGTATTATATCTTCGCTCAGTTCCTCTTCTGAGGAAACGGCCCCGACTTCCTGAACCAATTCCGGCGCAACATGCACGCCTTCCTTCTCCAGACGCTCAACCAAGCGTTTGCGGGCTGCTTCGGCAGCCACGCGCTCCCCCTCCGTACCAGCACCTTCCGCCAGCAACTGTAAACGCCGGAGTTTCGCTAGAACCTTTTGATGTGACTTCGACAAAGCCAGTAAACCTTTTCTCTGCTCGAAGCGTACGAATCAGCCCTTCAACTAAAAAAAGCTCCCGATTCGAGCATACCCAGCTCAAACGCCAGAGACTAGCGAACTGGCTTTTCTTTTGCGCATCGAAAGCCGATGTGCGCACTTTTAACGTCCGAGCGGTACTTCATCGCACGCGCAATTTTTAGTGCATTCGGGTTCGACTCACCAAAGCTTGCTCCACGAACCGTTCGAAAAGCACCGATTTGGTCCGCCACCCACTCCCGAACGTTACCTGCAAGATTAACCACTCCGGTCGGCGATTCATCGCCACCGTATACGTCCACTGGGGCCGTCTCATCAAAGCCGTCAATATAATTTTTGAGCGTGCCCCAGTATGGGAATCGATCTTTTGCTCGCTCATCAGCAAAATTACCCGAACCAGCTGGTGGTGGCCACGAACTACCCCAACGGTACTGTTCGCCAAGCGACACACCCGCCGCTCGACTCCACTCCTCGGATGTAGGCAAGCGTTTTCCCACAAAACGGCAGTAAGCTTCCGCCCCAGACCAACTGACACAATTCACCGGATGCCCTTCCTTACCTCTCACTCCATAAGTACATGATCGAGCAGACTCACGGATCATCGGCGTCGCAACCGAAGGAGATTCACAACGACCTTTTTGGACACACACAGTGTAGTCCGCCACCGATACCTCGCTACGATCCACTATGATTCTCTGTTGGGCAATGGATTCAGGCGGCGTCGATGCGAAGGCAATCGGCAAAAAAATAGCCCGCATAGGCTTACGACACTCCGATATCGGCCCCCAATAGTCGGGTGGACATACGGAGTCTGCCGATTCTGGTCCTGCTAGATAGGCAGAAACCACATGCGTTGCATCCGAACACTGGGCACCTTGCAATGAGGAGCGACCAATTTCCTTTGGCCCCACGAAGATCCCCGATGTCTGACTCGGATCGCGGGAGGCCCATAGCGACCAAACTTTGCCCCAACGTCTTGCTGGAAATCTGCGTAAGTCCCCTGAGGAAAAATACGCATAGTGCTCAACCGCTCGGCATTGGGGCACCACCCGCCAATGGCGGCAGCCACTCTTTGATATGTGTTGATTCACCACCACCATGTGGTCATCAACCTTCTGGAGTTCGCGACTCAGACCAGGGCTGATCGGATCGCAGGTGCTTGCTAGTTCATTTTTCGAATGATGTTTCTCATTCGAGGACAACAGCGGTTTCGTCAGCGTCTCTACTTCGGATTGAGATATAACCATTGCCTCAGAGGTTGGTGCTGGCGTCGAGCAACCAACGATGCTGGACCAGATGAGCGCTGATATCAGGGACTGAAGCAGTATTTGGAAGCCCCCCCGACAATGAACGTCCGATGGCGCGGCCCGATGGACTCGTGAACAGTTCAAACGCATCGATGGGTACCTCTAGCACCGAACAGAGGAGGTCAAAATATGGAAGTCAAAGCCGCGGTAGCCGTAGGCGCACAAAAACCCCTTGAAGTGACAACAATTAGTGTAAACGGCCCAAAGGCCGGAGAAGCCTTGGTCGAGATCAAAGCTAGTGGGATCTGTCACACAGATGCTTTTACCCTCTCCGGTGCGGATCCGGAGGGCATATTCCCGGCCATTCTTGGACATGAAGGCGCAGGGATCGTTGTAGAGGTTGGTCCCAATGTAACAAGTCTCCAGCCCGGCGATCACGTGATTCCACTCTACACGCCGGAGTGTCGCCAATGCAGTTACTGCACATCCGCTAAGACAAACCTATGCCAGGCAATTCGCGCCACCCAAGGACAAGGTGTGATGCCCGACGGAACGTCTCGGTTTTATGCAGGTAAAGAACCCATCTATCATTATATGGGCACCAGCACGTTTTCTAATTTCACCGTAGTACCAGAAATCGCTCTAGCAAAGATACGCAAAGATGCCCCCTTTGAGAAGGTATGCTATATCGGATGCGGCGTTACAACTGGCATTGGCGCAGTTATTAATACCGCTAAAGTTGAACCAGGTGCCAACTGCGTAGTCTTTGGTCTTGGGGGTATCGGACTGAATGTTATCCAGGGACTGCGAATGGTCGGAGCCAATATGATCGTTGGGATAGATCTCAACCCAGCTCGACAGGCTATTGCCGAGCGATTTGGCATGACACATTTTGTAAACCCCAAAGAAGTTGGCGGAGATCTTGTTCCCTACTTGGTTGATCTAACCAAAGGCGGCGCTGACTATTCTTTTGAATGCGTGGGTAATGTTGGCCTCATGCGGCAAGCGCTCGAGTGCTGTCACAAGGGATGGGGAGAAAGTATTATCATCGGTGTCGCCGGTGCTGGCCAAGAGATCTCGACCCGTCCATTTCAGCTAGTCACCGGCCGCGTTTGGAAGGGTACGGCATTTGGTGGTGCAAAAGGTCGCACACAAGTGCCTCAGATTGTTGATTGGTATATGGACGGTAAAATAGAGATCGACCCGCTCATCACTCATGTAATGCCTATAGATCAAATTAATCATGCTTTTGATCTAATGCATGAGGGCGAGGCTATTCGCAGTGTGGTCACTTTCTGATAATCGATCGATATCTCATTCGACGTGGGTCGCTGGGACCATCGGATAACTTTCCCCCTCTCTCCTGTGCAACCGGTCACGCACCATGCACTCACTCACACCTCGTTCATATTGACCAGATGGACACAATCTCGGGTACGCGGGACATCCCCATCCATATACTTGAACACATAATTGAATGGTCTGGTTTTAACTGTGAATCTTCGACCCTATCCCCAGGTGATCAACTAACAAGCAGTGATCACCTCAGGATTACGATGATGCACACCACAGTATATACCCTTAGATCCATAAATACGCACTCGAACAGTGACGACCGTACTTCCTCCAAACCCAACCCGTTATCCTGGTCACGACTAAGACTTTCACCTCAAAAGGCTCCACGCACGCCGCCCCTCAAAGGTTCTCAAGATGGGAGCTCGATCGACAGATCTCCACGGACACACTGCGGGCATCTGGTACCGCACCCGGCTTGGCTACCTTCACCCAGACTTCGCGAATCCGTTCCCCCAACAACTCATGTAATCGGGCGGCAATTTTCTCCGCGATGGTTTCTATCAGCTGGTGATGCTGTGAGGTCGCCACCACGCGACAAGTACTGGCCACTTGATCGTAGTCCAGCGAGAACTCAAGAGCATCACTCGCTGCAGCCTCGCGGACATCACATCGAACGGAAACATCAATGACTACCCGCTGGAAAATCCCCTTCTCAGCTTCGTATACCCCTACCGGCACACCAATTTCGAGTCCTTCTATCGAAATGCGATCAAACATGGACCCAAGTCATACCCCTCGTCTGGTTGGTCAGAAACCAACAAATGACTCCCAATGGGTATTTGTGGCGGACCGCCCTCCACACAATAGTACTCTTCGCAATAGTTCCCGTTAACTGCAAACATACCTCACTTAGCATGGCCAAACTCAGAGGTATTTGCTGTACTGTAAAAGTGAGTGATGAAATCGAAAAAATTCATAAAACCGATGCGGAATGGCGGACTGAGCTGAGTCCGGAGCAGTACCAAATTCTGCGCCAAGCAGGCACCGAACGAGCATTCTCCGGCGCCTATTGGGATCACAAAGACTCTGGCACCTATCTTTGTGCCGGTTGTAACGCTAAGCTTTTTGCATCACAGATGAAGTATGACTCCGGCTCTGGCTGGCCCAGCTTTACCGCTCCTGAACACCTTAATGCGGTGATCACCGAGGAAGACCGCAACCATGGTATGGTTCGGACAGAGGTAAAGTGCGCTCGCTGTCAAGGCCACCTCGGCCACGTATTTCCAGACGGTCCTGGTCCCACACATCTCCGCTATTGCATTAACTCCGCTGCTCTTAACTTTCAGCCATTGGCAGAACCTCCCAACGAGGAACAATAGCGGTGGGAGGTCAACTACAGCCGTAGTCCCGCTCAACCAAACCCAGTACTCCGCCTACCAAAGCTCACAGGTAGACGTTGATCGCATGGGTGTCTCCTCCTCACACGCAAAAGCCGCCGCGAATGGCGTAAAATTGGATAATGTTCCATTAACCCGACTTCGAGCATCCGCGTGGGGATCAACCTGAATACGTTGTAGTAACTCCGCTTCATCAGCAAGCACACACCAAACCTGGGCATTCGCCAGAAAGAACTGCTGATCTTCCGTAAACCCATCCGCCAAAACAACCTTTTCTGCCCCTTCGCGCATCTGCCGATAGGCCTCGTAGGCTAGCTTTACACCACCAAGATCAGCAACATTCTCGAGGAGTGTTAACTTTCCGTTGAGCGCTGCTCCATTAACGGGCTCATACTCAGAAAACTGTTTTTCGAAACACATTGCTCTCGCCTCATAAGCTGAGCGAGAGGCCTCTGACCACCACTGTTCGAGGTTACCGTTCCCATCAAACTGAGAACCTTGAGCATCAAAACCATGCGTGAATTCGTGTCCCACCACGGTACCCAATGATCCCATTTGGGTAGGGATATGGCCATCCACAGCATAAAAAGGAGGCTGAAGCACCCCCGCCGAAAATACCATTTGGTTCTTGAGCGGATGATAATACGCACTCACCGACACGGGATTCACCTCCCATGCCCTTCTATCCACCATTTCACCAATCTGTGATAAATTACCTTCGGTCTCCCAAAGCGACCAGTTTCGTATGTTTTCTGTGTGATCACTGGTTATATCTATTGGATAAGTCCCCCACTCAGTAGGGTAACCAACAAGATAGTTTAGTTTCTGAAGTTTAGCTATTGCCCCAGCCTTAGTTTCTTCATCCATCCAATCCAAACTAGCTAGATTTTTTGCAAACACATCACGTATAGCATGGAAGATTTGGAGAGCCTTGTTCTTCTTTTCGCCGCTGAAATGTTTTTCCACATAGATGCTCGCTATTGGTCCCACCAACACCTCTTCTATGCTATCCAAGCAGTACTTCCACCGCGGCTTCAGTTGTCGTCCGAGTTTCTCCTGAAAGGCATGATGTTCGTCTACAAACTCGGATGATAAGACTTCTGCGAACTCGCGTAAGACATGCCATCGTAAATAGTTTTGGAGGGCTCTTGAAGACGCCTGAGACACTATCTTATTGAGTCCAGTGAGAAACAGAGGTGCTGTCACCGTTATATCTTTAATACCCGGGTAACCTAAAGCCTCCAAATATTCTAGCCATGCAAACTTCGGGGCTGCTCGACGAACACCATTAATACCTATTTTGTGGTACATACCCACCGGGTCTCGTCGTTCTTCGCGATCTTTGGAGACTTTAGCTAGGCTGATTTCAATGCGAAGAACTTCATTAGCTGCGGTAGAAGCTGCAGAAGGTAGCATTCCCAACAACTTCATCATCCGTACGATGTGTTGAAAGTATTGATCACGAATCCGTTGTTTTTCTTTGCTTGTTTTGGATAAGTAATATGTTTTATCCGGCAATCCGAGCCCTGCTTGGTCCAGTACGCCGATCATTTGGGTTGCATCTCCAAAGTCTTGAGAGGCCCTGAGTTCAAAGAATGGCCAGACCTGATATCGATGCAGTTCTGCCAAGACTTTAGCCAGGGAGGTTGCATCCACAACCTCCCTGATCTTTTCCAGAATCGGTCGTACTGGTTTCGTCTTACGCTCATCAGCCCCTTCCTGATCCATGCAGGCAGAATAGAAGGCACCAACCTGCTGAACGGTCAGATCCTCGATATCCTCTTGTGCCAGAACTTTACGAGCAGCGTCTTCAGCGATCGACTTAAGTTGCTGCACGTTACGCTCGCGAATTTCAGAGAAACTACGGACCCACCAGCCGGTTTCTGGGGCAAGTTCAGCCGTCTTTAGCCATCCACCACAGGCGAAACCATAAAAGTCCGTACAGGGATGGATACTGGGATCTACGGCTGTACTGTCCAACCCAACTTCTTCCATTGACCGCATCTGGACCGTCAATGACGAAGGAGGCGGCGGTTTAGGTGAAGATTGCGATTTAGGAGGAGATTGCGATCCTCCGGATGCTGAGGGCATCGAACCTCCGAATTTCATACACGAAGTCGAGAACAGCCAAATCGATATATATCGACACCACAAAGACAACGGCATCAGCCAGACTAGCCTAGCTCAGCTTTATCATAGGGATCTAAAGATCTGCGTCTTTTTGTACATGCACCGGAAAAGGTTCGGGACCATCACCTATACTCAACGGACAACACCGACCTGTTGACTATGGTGCCAGCCGAATCCACTGCCATCGACCGTCGTCATTCTTCTGGGCTCGAAACCGATCGTGAAGCCGGTTGGAGCGTCCTTGCCAAAACTCAAACAACAGCGGAGACAAGCGTACCCCCCCCCAAAATGGTGGCAAGGGTATCTGAGTACCTTCCGGATATTGCTCTGCTTGTTCTCGGTATTGAACTTCCAGCTGCTCTCGGTTCTCCACTGGCTGGCTCTGAGCAGACGCCCAAGCACTCAACTGACTCGTTCGAGGTCGCGAAGCGAAGTACGCTTCGGAAATCTCTCGTTCTAACCGTTGCACCGGTCCTCTCACCCGTACCTGTCGTTCGAGGGTCGCCCAGTAGATCACCGCCGCTGCCATATGGGGCGGACTATCAAGGTGCTTCACCTTAGCACTGCCATAATTGGTATAGAAGTCCCATCCTTCCTCACTGAGGCCTTTAAGGAGAACAATACGTGCATCAGGCCAACCAAGCTCATCAACCGTCGCCAAGGTCATGGCCGTCGCGTCCGTCAGCCCAGCCTCCATCGCGTCATTTAGCCATAGTCGAACTAACTCGTGCGGACTCTGATTCTGGAAATAGTCATCATGAAGCACGTGCTGGGCATAGTCCCTCCGCTGAGAGGCCAAGTGCTTAGTACGAGGCGGACCATCCGTCATGTGCACCCTATCCACTATGCGTCCGAGCGATACAAGAGTCGTCACTCAAGGAGTGTAGGACTCAGGGTGCTAGGGTGCATGGAAAGAGGGCTATACCTCTCACTCACTCTCTCCGTGTGAGGACCGCCGAACCGCCTGTAAATCTCATTTTTAGCCATATACGCTTGGTATGATCGTTTTCGGTACATTCATCCCCTCCCGCCGGGGCCGAACCCTCACACACGCGGGATACGGCGCCACCTCCCCAGCCGGAGTGTAAAGGTACGCCCTAGAGCACCGAAATCATTTTCTGATCATCCCCTAAGCCTGCTCGGAAAGTCGATCAACCAGCAATTTCATTTGGTTCCTAGGTACGGGTTTGTTTAGGACCAGCTGCATACCAGCCGCCCGACAGGTCCGTAAGATCTCCGGGGAACGACCCGCCGTCAGAGCTATCATCCGCGGGGCGCGATCTTCCATACGCTGCCGAATCATTGCCGCCAACTCGGGTCCCGACATATTCGGCATGTGATAATCAATAAGCACCAAGTCGAATGATCCTTTTTCAAGGTGTTCCAATGCCTGCGAGCCCCCCTCCGCACTAGTCACCTGGCACCCCATAGACTCGAGAGTCGCGCCGGTAACACACAAGTTTGTAGGACTGTCATCCACAATGAGCACCCGCATACCCGTCTGTGAATCATCGCTTTTTGTCGACGCAGCCACTTGCTTACGAGTTTCGTACGCCTGTGGACAAACTTGAGCGACGCTCCCGCCAGCAAATTGGTTGTTGAACCAGTCTGACTCCGGGCAAGCATGGGTCATGACTCTTCCTCCAAGATCGCTTGCTTCAAACGTGCGAAGACGTTTCGAGACATCATGTCCGCTGTCCCAATAGGAACCACAAGCAAACCAGGGGGAACCAGAGCCTTGCGAGGAATTTGTCCA
>JAHQVK010000156.1 GCA_019634385.1 Myxococcales bacterium
AAAGACACCTAGTCACGTGATCTGGCGATTATACCGCTAGCGGGGTCACCCCCGCACCGACAGGATGTCGGACGGACGCCACTACAATTGCCATTTTGTCATTTCTCTACCCAACTCCACCGCGAGCAGGCAGGGATGACGATTGGCACATAATCTGCTTACATTTCGCTACGGCATGTTGGACAACTACCTCCAAAAATATTTCTGGACGTTTGTCCTTGGTACTCTCTGTGGAGCCGCCTGGCTGACCGCGAGCATCACCAACGTCTTTGCTGCTCGTGCCTTACAACCACCTGTGAAGTCGATGTTCACAAAAATCAATGCTTCGCGACGGGCCAGCGGAACAGAGAATCAAACCAAACCGGATGAGATGGCTTTCTTGAGTCGGAACTTGTTCGATGCCGAGCGTGAGGATCTAGCACCTATTCCTGAACCCGACGACGAGACATCAGCAGACAACGTAAGCATCGATGACGGAGATTGCATCCCAGATCGCTGCCGAGCTTCCAATCTCTCGATGATTCTTGTCTCCACTTGGTGGTTCGGAAATGACTCAGATGCGAACGTGGCGATGTTTCAGCCATCCACTGGTGGGAGCATCGAGACGCTGCGGGTAGGAGACCTACTACTTGACGAGGCTGAAGTGACGACCGTCCTTCGCAACACAGTATGCGTCAGCCGAGCCGGATCTTGTGAGATTTTTACTCTTGAAGCGCCAAAGAAGCTCTCCAAGAGGACACCCAGTCGCCCCACTGCAGCGAAAAACGATTCTACAGTACAAAAGGTCGGGGCGAAAGCGTACGAAATTGAGCGGGCAGAGGTCGACAGTGTGCTGTCCAACCTCAATAAAATTGCGCGTCAGGCGCGGATTGTTCCAAGTTTTAAGAACGGTAAATCTAATGGATTTAAACTATTTTCGATCCGCCGAAACAGCCTGTACGATAAGCTTGGTATCAAAAACGGCGACATTGTCCAGAAGATCAATGGCTATGAGATGAGCAGTCCGGAGAAAGTGCTAGATATCTACACAAAACTAAAAGATGCTAGCAACATAACCGTCAACCTTATGCGTCGTGGCAAACCGCAAACCATGAGCTACTCCATTCGGTGACAGTAATGCCTCCCAATTCTCGCACCGCCCCAGCCCTTCTTGGCAAGCAAGGTCAAATTCGCGGGAATACCCAAGCTGTTCATCCCGGCCCTTCTACCCAGTGTGCTCGTTGTATGGAAAGATAGTCTGACAGATGTTTGGCGACGATGTTAGCAGTTCGGAGAAAACACTTGAGATCTGCATAAAGCTGGAGGACGCAACCAGCGTTCTGGCGGAGCCTATCTTCCAGATTGGTGCAGCATCGATAATTTAGACCGTTTCCTTAGGTCACCTTTATGCAGAGAGATCAAAGATGCTCCCCCGAACAAAAACGACGATGATCACAGACAAACCTGTATGCTTGTGCCGATATTGGGCCGGAGTAAACCCTATGCATTCACCAGCTTTGGCGTTCACCTCTATTCTTTCGATTGCTATTTTACTTGCGGGCTTCCCTAACCTAGCGTCAGCGGAAGACTCCACTCGCGGAGCAACTCGCGCTACCGAGCGCGGCAAAGCAGTGCATCGCACCCCACCCTCTAAGTCCAAACCTCGCCGTCCCGCTGATATCCAACCTCGTCGTCCTTCCACCGATGACGGCACTACTATAATCTTTCAGGGTATTAAAGAAACAGGGCAAAGCCGCTGCCGTCCTCCATCCCCAAACCAGAACGTCAATTTTGACTTTGAGGGAGAGATCCAGGAACTGGTCGAGACCATCTCCAAAATTACTTGTCGTAACTTTATTCTGACTAATAAGGTCCGAAGCCAACGGTTCAAAATCGTTTCTCCCACCCCCGTGCGTGCCCGTAATGCTTGGCGGGTATTCTTGGCCACCCTGGAGGCCAATGACTTCACCGTAGTACCTACAGGTAACTATTGGAAAATTGTCCAGGCAAATGACGCAACTCGCTCCACGGTTCCTTTCTATCGCGAGGACGAATCCCTAAACCTGCTGGGTGAAGTATCTCGAGCCGGTGATCAAATGGTCACGAAGCTCTACCGGATTAAGCACGGTGGGAATATTAATAACATCGTCAACTACCTAAATATTTTCAAGAGTAACCGGGGACAGCTTCACCCATTTCAGGGCTCCAATCTTATTGTCATGACCGACTACGCGAGCTCACTGGAACGTCTCGAGCGTATTTTCGCCGAGTTGGACCAACCCGAATTACTGGAGCGAATACATACCGTACCAGTCAATTTTGCTTCCGCAGAGGAACTGGCCCAAAAACTCACCGAAATTTTCGAGCCGCAACCACCAAATGCTCGCAAGTCTGGTCAAACAAAAAACACGCCAAAAGTAGCGGAGAAAAAGAAGAAAAAGAAATCCAATCGACCGAGGGATGACGAGAGCGGAGGTTCGGTTTCGAAGATTCTCGCGGACACTCGGACAAACCAACTCATCATTATCGCTTCCCGGGATGCCTTCCGCCAGATAATGGCACTCAAGCACCGACTTGATGTCCCAGAAGATGCCAACGATGGACAAATCCGAGTCGTTCGACTGCGCCACGCTGATGCGGAAGAAATGGCAACAACCCTCTCCTCTTTAGCTCAAGGCAACGGCACTAACAGAGCCCGTAACCGCGTCACCGCCCGTGTTCGCCAAAACGCTCGCAACGGACGCGCACCAACCAGTACTTCCGCATCCTTGTTCCAAGGCGAGGTGAAAATCACTGCCGATAAGGCCACCAATAGTTTGGTGATCACCGCCTCCAAGAGCGACTACAGTTCCATTCAACGGGTGATCGAGCGACTGGACGTAAGGCGCCTCCAAGTCTTTGTCGAGGCCGCTATCCTCGAGGTGCAAACCACCCAAGATCGTCGATTGGGAGTGGGACTCCACGGAGGACTTCCGGTGAGTATCGGAGGCGAACAACAACCTTTAATATTTCGCAGCGCACCTGACAGCGACGAATTGAGCTCTCTGAGCCCTCTAGGCCTCCTGGGGCTTTCGGGTCTAACCTCCACCTTCCAGGGACCAGCAATTGAGGGGTCTGCAGGATTTGCTGGACTCGCCAGCGGCATCCCCTCGGTAGGTGTAGTACTCCAAGCCCTCCAAAGTTCCAACGACGTGAATGTGGTGTCCTCCCCCCATCTGCTCACCATGGACAACGAAGAAGCCGAAATTCAGGTAAGTGAGAAAAGGCCCTTTCCTTCCGGTTTATCACTCGGCTTGGGGGGACTAGGTGGCCTTGCCAATTCAGCTGGAGGAGACGACGCCGCCGGCCTTGGTAATTTATCCGGTCTCGGTCTTGGTCAGGTATCGTTCAACCGTGAGGACGTCGGTCTGACACTGAAAATAAAGCCCCAGATCAATGACGAAAATTACGTTCGCCTCGAGATCGATCAGGAACTATCCGATGTAGCCGGCATCGATCAGGTCACCGAGCAGGTCATCACCTCCAAACGCGCTGCCAAAACCACAGTAGTCGTGCGTAGCCAAGACAGTGTCATTATCGGCGGGTTGGTCCGGGACCGAGAGACGATCAGTGAGGTCAAAACCCCTGTACTTGGAGATATACCCCTTTTGGGCATCCTCTTTAAGCGCCAAGTTAAAAGCGCCGAGAAGGTCAATCTTGTCATTATACTCACCCCCTACATCATTCGTGGCCCCGCCGATTTCCGAAAGATCTTTGAACGCAAAATGGAAGAACGTCGGGAATTCGTAGATCTCTTCTACGGTCGTACCAAAGAGTATCGAGCAAAGATCGACTGGAATCAAAAAGTAGGTCCCCTCTCAACCTACAACCGCAACATGGACAAAGAGCTACAGCGGGCAGAAAACGAAGGGCCTGGTCTTCCGGAAGAGACCATCATCAAACCCTCCGGTACCACAGAAGGCCCGTCCAAAAAGCGAGCATCAGACACCAACTATAACTATGAAGAGGACAGCCTCGTTGCGCCCGACACCATAGGTGGACAGGACGGGGGATGATTACCAATATTTCTTCTGAGCAGTGCTCAAAAGCCTTTTCCGCTCTTCACCCTTCTTTTGAGTAGAAACTTCATCGGGATAGCCAAAGGAATTTCGGTCGTGCAAAAATCAATAGCCGCCACCCGGGAACTCACCATCAGCAATCTGCCTCCTCACCAGCGCGCTTTGGCTGGTCTTCTATTTGGTGAGATTGCACACGGGCTCGGGTACTGTACACAGGAAGCGATAGATGACGCACTCGCTCGCCAAATAGGCGAAGATCCTCCTCGCATCGGTGAAATTCTCGTGAATCAGGGCCATCTGGAGGCGGAGCAAGTTGCCCGCATCTTGGGACTCCAACTGGAAATGCCCTATCTCGAGGATATTGATATAGATGCGATTCCGGACGATCTTGTAAAAAAGGTGCCCATCGGTTTCGCTAAAACTCACCGAATTTTACCCTTGCAACTCACTCACGATGGTGTGGTGGCTGCGATCGCAGATCCGGTCAATACCGAGGCTCTCGACGATCTATCCCTTCTTCTCCGAACTCGGCCCCTGCCGATGGTGGTTTTGGAAACCAACATCGCTGAGGCAATCAACCGGGTGTATGACCGCGCCACTGGACTCGCGCATGAAGCCGCCGCTCAACTACAATCCGACGATGAATCAGAAGAAGATCTGGATGCGATCGACCTCCTGGATGATCCTTCCAGTGACGATGCTCCGATCATCAAGTTTGTGAACGCTCTTCTCAGAGATGCGGTCAAGGCCGGTTCATCCGACATTCATATTGAAGCTTACGAGCGCTCCGTTGTGGTCAGAAACCGCATTGACGGCATCTTGTACAAAAAGGTCGAAGTTCCCAAACACACTCAGTCTTCGATCATTGCCCGTGTTAAAATCATGGCGGGCCTCAACATCGCAGAAAAACGCCTTCCCCAGGATGGCCGTATCCGACGCCGAATTGCTGGACGAGACATTGACGTTCGCGTCAGCACCGTTCCTACCGCTCACGGGGAGCGAGTGGTTATGCGCGTCCTCGATCGCTCCGGCAAACTACTATCTATTGATGATCTCGGATTCTCCGACCAAAATAGGTCAGACATTGGTGGCCTTATCACCAGGCCCCACGGCATTATTCTGGTCTCTGGCCCCACCGGTTCGGGCAAAACAACCACCCTCTATGCCGCACTTTCCCGTATAAACTCGCCGGACATTAACATTCTTACTGTAGAAGATCCGGTGGAGTATCAGTTGTCCGGCATTAGCCAAATGCAAGTGAACTCGAAGATCGACCTTACTTTTGCCAGCGGCTTGCGCGCTTTTCTCCGCCAAGACCCTGATGTAATCATGGTTGGGGAGATTCGCGATCGTGAGACTGCGGAGATTGCTATTCAGGCCTCACTGACCGGCCATCTGGTACTATCTACGGTTCATACAAACGACGCTCCAGGGGCAGTCACTCGCTTGGTTGACATGGGGGTCGAACCCTTCTTGGTTTCTTCCACACTCAATGGAGTCCTTGCTCAACGGCTGGTCCGCAACCTCTGCAAGTCTTGCAAGCAGCCTTATACACCTACACCGGATCAGATGGCAGAAATTGGCCTAAAGCCAAACGGTCAACCGATGACTTTCTACCGGGAAGTTGGTTGTGGTGATTGTCTCGACACTGGATATAGAGGTCGCTCTGGCATCTACGAACTCCTCATGGTTGATGATGAAGTACGCAAACTCATTGTTAAAAACGTAGATGCGGGAACCATAAAAAAATATGCCACGCAGAAAACGGCCATGCGAACCCTTCTTCAAGATGGTGTACGCAAAGTCGTAGCAGGAATTACTACGCCCGAGGAGATTCTCCGCGTCGCTAAAGACGAAGAGGTTGTTGTGTAGCGGATGATAGATAGGAGATATCATGCCAGTTTATGGATATCGAGGTCTTGACAATCGAGGACGCGAAAAGAAGGGACTGCAGGAGGCGGAAACACCCAAGGCGCTGCGAGCAATCCTCAAGCGACAAGGTCTTAGAGTTATTGACTATCGGGATGAAACAGCTCGCAAGGGTCGGGTTAAACCATCTTCAGGCCCATCTAGCGGTGGCGGGCTCTTGTCTAGATCTATCGACTTTGGTGAAATATTTCAGCGAATAGATACGTCGGAAATAGCATTAGTAACAAGACAACTATCAACTCTCCTTGCCAGTGGTATCACTCTTATTGACGCCCTAACAGCCATCGTTGATCAAGTGGAAAGTGAGCGTTTAAAGCGAGTCTTTAGTGATATCAAAAATGATGTCAACGAGGGCTCGTCGCTGGCAGATGCGCTAGGTCGTCACGATATCATTTTTGACCATCTGTATATCAGTATGGTCCGTGCCGGTGAGGCTTCTGGAGCTCTAGACAAAGTACTTCAGCGGCTCGCTGATTTCACGGAAGCTCAGGCTAAGCTAAAATCACAAGTACAATCGGCCATGCTCTACCCGGTCATCATGCTGGCGGTCGGCATGATTATTATGCTGATTCTCTTTGTGGTCGTCATTCCCCGGGTGACCAAAATCTTCTCTCAGGTTAAAGCTGAACTTCCAATACAAACCAAATTCTTGATTGCAACCGCCGACTTACTGAAGAACTGGTGGTTTGCTATTATCCCTTTGGTGGGCCTTAGTATTTTTGCTTTCCTTCGATGGAAAGCATCAGAACGAGGTAGGCCTATCTGGGACCGCTTTGTCCTTGGAGCCCCAATTTTTGGCATTATTGTCCGACTAGTTGCTATCGCTCGGTTTTCTCGAACCTTAGCTACGCTGCTCCGCTCTGGCGTGCCAGTCCTAAATGCCCTCGACATCACAAAAGATATTTTGGGGAACGTTCGGCTGGCTGCAGTTGTTGCTGAGGCTAGAGACGCCATCAGTGAAGGGGAATCTATCGCTGCACCACTCAAACGTTCCGGTGAGTTTCCGCCGATTGTTGTACACATGATCGCCACTGGCGAATCATCGGGGCAGCTGGAAATGATGCTTGAACATATTGCGGACAACTATGACTTTCAAGTGGATCAACGGGTAGAGAAGCTCACAACACTAATTGAGCCGATTATGATTGTAGGTATGGGGATTGGGGTAGGATTTATTGTGTTCTCCATACTCATGCCGATTCTACAACTCTCGCAACATGTGCGATGAGTTTCTGGAGATATAACCATGTCCATAGTGAACAAAGCTAACAGCCCTGCTCAATCTCGTAGAAACCGACGTGGTCTAACACTTATCGAAATACTCGTGGTAGTAGCGATTTTGGGTATCATCGCTGGCGTCGTAGGCGTCAACGTCTTTGACCAAATGGCAGAAGCACAGGTCGATCTAACCCGAACCCAGATCAAAAATATTGGAGATGCTCTAGAGATCTATAAGATGAAGATCGGTAAGTACCCCAATTCCGCTGAGGGCCTTGAGGTACTCGCTAACCCTCCAAAAGGGCGCAAAGCGATGATGCAGACCATCCCTAGGGATCCTTGGGGCGAGGCCTTCATCTACACCAATCCTGCTCAGCACAACACCGGTCGGTTCGACATCTTCTCAAAGGGTCCAGATCAACAATCCGGCACAGACGACGACATCACAAACTGGACAAGGTAATCTTTAGGGTTACTTCATCCTCCTGGCGCCTACCATGACCATATCCTCTATGTTCCCAACCGAGATTGCTTCTCAGTCCAACGTTCTCGCAAAGCCTAAGGTCATAACGAGGCCGCAAAGGCCCGCAACACACCGATTCACTCCCGCTTACCGGCGTGTCTCACGAGGTTTGACGCTGATTGAGATCGTAATTGCTGTGGGCCTGGTCGGATTGATTGCCGGGGGGGCTCTAGTATCGATTCAGGCCCTAAGCCATTCCCGGCTGCGAAGTGCCACCTTCGCTTTAGCTGGAGCCATCAAAGAATCATACGACCGAGCAATTATGGAAAAGCGCACTCAGCGCCTGACCTTCGACCTCAATAATCATGTCTGGTGGGCGGAGTTTACCGAAGATCCATACGCCTTAAGCAATCCAGATATTGCCGAAGAAGAAGCACGTCTACAGATCAACCTCGACGACGAAACCCCCGCTGACATTCGCAAAGCACTTCTAGGGCAAAAAGCGGCCGCTTTCGCACCCGACCCATATATGGGAGGGAAGAACAAACTTCCTGCAGATATCCACTTCGGACGAGCCTGGACCGGAACTAGCGAAGATGCGTTCACGAAGGGTCTTGTATACATTCATTTCTTTCGGGGAGGATTTACCGAACCTTTCCAGCTTGAAATCTATGACGGTCCTCTGAACGGAAATCGGCAAGACCGAGAATGGATGACCATCAAGGTTCGACCACTAACCGGTCGGGTACGAGTATATTCTGAGCAACTTGACGCCCCGGACGAAAGACGTCCGTGGGAGGAGGATGATTGAGCTATGGTGTACTTAGCGAACCCGCAGCAAACTCTTGAGCGGCACAAACAAGCTCCCTCGTCATCAATATTACGGAAAACTATCCCTGATGGAGACAAGTCTACGAAAAGAGGCTTCACTCTCCTGGAGGTGATGGTTGCTGTAAGTATGCTCGCCCTCTCGATCACCGCTATGGCAGCGATAAACGCCAATAGTTTTGGCGCCTCCAACTATGCACGAGGGGTAACGGTAGCCACCCTCCTCGGCCGCGGGAAAATGCTCGACCTAGAGATCATCCTCCAAAAAGATGGATTCGGCAACAATGAGAAAACTTTCAAAGGTGATTTCAAAAAAGAGGGCTTTCCGAGTGTTTCATGGGAAGCGGTCGCTCGACCGGTGGATATAGACATCTCGCCCCTAATAGAGAGTTTTTTTGGCGGTGAGCTTTCTTCTGATGCTCTGCCTAACGAAATGAAAGCCTTTGTCGGAGCCCTCAATGGGGAAAGCTTTTCAGCGGATGGCCTTATTGACGACAAATTCCAAAAAGAGGTCCAAGGGGGAGAGCTGGCCACAATGCTTGGAGGACAACAGATGGAGGTGATGCTTAAGCAAATATCTAAAACTCTCACCGAATCGATCCGTGAGATTTCTCTCGAGATCACCTGGGGCAAGGGATACGATCAAGAATCCATAAAGTTTGTCCAGTATCTAACAACCACTGGTCGTCTCTCAAATATCACTATTCCTGCCTCCGAAATCAGCACCTCATCTACCAGTAACTCCAGCAATAGTAACAGTCGTGATACCGGTCGAAGTGGCAATAACAACAACAACTGATCGAGCCCCAAGGATCCGTCATGCTCTATATACGCGACTTTCGTTCTTATACACGCAGCCACCGAAGTGCCAAAACACCCGTGGTATCGGTGCCTAAGCACCGCTGCTCGAAGGGTATGACCCTCTTAGAAGTGTCGCTTGCCGTGACCATCCTCGCGATGATCGGAGTACTAACCTGGGGCTCCATCGCCCGCAGCTTCGACGCCTTCGAAACCGTCAAGAGCATTGATAGCCGGTACCATGCGGTGCGGGTGGCGATGAATCGCATGGCCAAAGAACTTTCCATGGCTTATCTCACTGCGCCAACCAGGCATAAGGGGCAAGAACGGAGGGTCCAGCAATTCTTCAAATACACCCGCGGCTCCCCTTTGTCGCAGCTTCATTTCTCAGCGTTTGCGCATAACGTGTTTCTAAGAAACGCTAAAGAGAGTGATCAAGCGGAGATCTCGTACTTTGGCGCAAGAGATCCTGACGAGCGCAATATGGTCAATCTGATGCGTCGAGAGTCCCCTCGTATTGACACCGACTACGACGACGGTGGTCGCGTATACATCCTCGCTGAAAACGTGAAAGCCTTTGAACTTCGTTTTTTCGATCTTCGCAAGCAAGACTGGACAGACACCTGGGATACGGAGCGGGCCGAGTATGTCGGGCGTTTACCCTCGATTGTGGAAATCAAACTTACCATTGTGGACGAAGACGGATTGGATCTGGCCTTCGTGACCAAAACACGCATTAACTTAGTCACCCAGCTTAACTAAGCAGAGTTCACCAGAGGATCTTATGCCCAGACGACACACACTAGGCGGCGCCCTTCTCATGGACGGTTTGAAGTCCAAACCGGTGAGAGCACCAGCGCACAATCACCGGAGAACCTCGCGGCGAGGTGTCGCTCTAATCATGGTGTTGGTTATAACTACCATCCTGACCGCACTCGCAGCTGATCTGTCTAACGACACACAGGTAAATCTTCGAGCTTCAGTTAATGCCCGTGACGAACTCCAGGCTCACTTTCATGCCCGCTCTGCCCTCGAGCTGGAGTTTTTTGTGCTTCGTCTGCAGGGACAGCTGAAGCAAACTATTGGTAAACTTCTGCCTATTCCCCTCTTTGAACTATCCGGAATGCTTGTATCATCGGATACCGTAAAGGGTATCATCGACAAAGACGGGAACCCTGAGGATGAGATCATCAAACCGGTTGAACGTTCATTCGCTAAGGACCTTCCGATCGGTGACTTTAACGGCTCTTTTTGGATCGAAGAAGTTGTTGATGAAAACCGCAAACTAAACCTGAATACGACTAGCCTTGGCGTAGGTAAACTCAATATGTTTCCAGTGCTACTCGCCGGAATATTTGGGGACCCAAAATACAATCCAATCTTTGAACATATGGGTGACAGCCGAGACCCACTACGCAACCGTCTGGATCTGATCGCTCAACTTATGGATTGGGTCGATAACAACGAGACCATAGAGCCTTTGGCTAGCCTGACCGGCAACCGAGTCAGCTCAGGAGCAGAAGACGCGGCCTACACCATTCTCCCGTACGACGCGAATTACAGGCCAAAAAATGGCAAACTTGATTCCGTCCAGGAGATACGCATGATCCCCTACGTCACCGATGCCTTTATGGAGGTATTTGGGAAGTTCTTTACTGTGTGGGCTGACAACAACGGGATTTCGATGAGAACCGCAGATCCATGGATGATCAAAGCCGTGATTCGATCGCTTATGAGTCGACCAGTTGACCCCAATGACGACGAACGGTTCAAAGAGTTCTTCAATCAATGGACAAAACTGACGAGTGTCCCGGGTGGTCAGAGCTTGATCTCCGAGCAGAGCTTGGTTGTCACCATGGAGGCCGCTGGCATCAAGCACGACCCCCAAAGACTCAAAAGCCTCACAGAAGCAAACGCCATTCGGTTTGATGACATATCTGGTGTATACCGGATCACGGCAGTGGGACGAGTGAACAATGCGTCGAGCAAAATTACCGTGGTTTGGCGTGACAATAGCGGACCCGGGGAAATTAAATATTGGAGAGAGGACTGATCTATGGCTCAGCGTATCTTAAGCATCGACCTCGGTAGTTGGTCGGTCAAAGCGGTGTTGATCGAAACTGGTTTCAGGGGCTTTCGTGTTGAACGAGCAATCGAGTGTCCCCTGCATAACGTAGCTGCCGCACTACCCCCCGACAAAAACAATCAACCAGAGGACGCCAGTCAGCCCCCCCCTCCTGCGGGTTTCATCTCAATCGAGGAGAAGGAAGAACAACAACGTTTAGCGCTAGAAGCTCTGCTCGCTGATGAATCTTTGCGGGCTGACGCCTATATTGCTGCGTTTCCGGGCGATGAGACCGCCTTTCGCTTTGTACATCTGCCGTTTTCGGATACTCGTAAGGTTGGTCAAGTGATCGAGGGAGAGCTCGAAGACCTAGTGCCTTTCGATCTATACGAGGGCGTATTTGACTACGAAGTGCTGGAACGCAATCCAGTGCGAGGCTCCTCCGGAAATTCTCTATCCCTTGCAGCTGTGGCCAAAAAAAACGCCATAAGACGATACATTGAACGCCTGAACGAGGCCAACTTTGACCCGAAGTTTTTGCCTATAGATGTTCTGGAGTTATATAATCTCTATACCCATTTTCTTGCCAACGATGGTACACGTCCTCAAACACCAGATAGCTCGGTAACGCTAGATAGCTCAGCAACGCTAGATAGCTCAGCAACGCTAGATAGCTCGGTGAGTCCGGCTTCATCGAGTGGTGTCGGTGAGCTGGTAGAGGAGGATACAAGCCCAAAACCCCAAGGTCGACTAATCGCTGATATTGGGCACACGCGCACCCTAGTGTTGGTAGCCTCAGAAAAAGGCATTGCTTACGCTAGAGTCATTCGCATGGGCGGTGCAGATATCACTCGCGCCATAGCCAAAGCCTATGGCCTCAACTGGGCTCAGGCGGAAGAAGGTAAACACGCTGAAGGTTTTGTAGCTACTCGGCAACATCCCGCCGCTGATGATGCCGAACAGCAACTCAGTGATATCATCACTCGGGGCCTGACCCCGCTGGTGCGCGAACTGCGACGGACCATCGCCACCATTCGCCGGGAGCGCCGAGTCGACATCAACCGTGTTGATCTTCTCGGCGGGGGAGCAAATCTCAGAAATCTACCTCAATTCCTGGCCGAAGCTTTCAGCACTTCCGTAGCACTCGGAGCTGCTGTTGAGCAAAATGTTGACCATGAGATTCCGAGTGAACGGCGAGGTGCATTTGCTGGAGCCTTAGCTAGTGCCTTGCGAGTCAGTGGTGAGGCTCCTGTAAATAGTCTCGACTTTCGAAGAGGAGAGCTGGCTTTCTCTGGAGGGCTACAGCATCTTAAAAACCGCCTTCCGGCCCTCCTCAGTGCCGTAGCCGTGCTTACACTACTCCTCGGCATGTATGCTGTGCTTCGTATGAGTGCGGTGGGGACAAGGGAGAAAGAGGTCGACCTGGAGTTCTGCAGCGTCACCAAAGAGGTCATTGGCCGCGAAATCTGTGAGCCAGATGTCGCAGAGTCGGTGATTCGGAATCCGCCGAGCGATCTCGGGAGCTTTATACTTCCTAGTTTCTCAGGGTTTGACATTTTGCTGGAGATTTCAGCTCAAGCCCCAGCCTCAATTTCAGTTAAGGTCACCGATATCAACATCACTTCCGAGCGAGCCATAGTTGAAGGCGAAGCGCCATCGTTCGATTCGGTAGACTCTCTCGTAGCGGCTTATGGTGAAAGTAAATGCCTAAAAGATATCCAGAAGGACCGATTGCGCAAAAAAACGGGTGCTCCAGGCGTCGAATTCCAACTCAAGATGAAAGTAGAGTGTAGCTGATGGACGAACGGTTTGATGCTCTGTATGCCTCTTTTGAGCGGCTCTCATCTCGGGACCAGTCCTTGCTGCTACTCACAATCGTGCTGATGTTTGCCAGCCTAATTGGTTTTAGTAGTTACCTGGTATCCCGGTCTATCACGAGACAAGAGCGTCGCATTGAAGCAAAGCTCACCAGATTAAGGCACATCCATGAGCTACGCGCGGACTATCAAGCACGGCTTAGGCAACAAAAGCGCCTTACCAACGAGATCCGATCTAACAATCGCACTAGAATTTTGTCCCACGTGGAGCGCATCGCCAAGGCGGCCAGTATCGACCTAAAGAACGCCTCTGAACGCCCAGGGCAACCCACCGGGTCACCTGAGGTTCGAGAAGAAGTGGCCAAAGTATCGGTAGAATCGGTCAGTCTCGACCGTCTCAATGACTTTCTGAAACGACTGGACCAAAGTAGCCGACTGGTTGTGGTCCGCGGCGTTCGTATCTCACCTAACTATGAAAAGCCCAAGCGATTGAACGCAACAATCACCATCAGTACATTCAAGATGGCCGGAGGCTCTTCGTGACCACTCGCATCCTTAAATATGGGTTCATCTTTCTCATTGTTTATATAGTATGCCTATATCTAACTTTCCCGTGGAGTTCAGTCAAAGATAGGGTGCTCCAGCAGGCAAGCCAGCAAACCGGTAAGACGATCACCGCTGAATCCCTTCAACCAAGTTGGCTAACCGGCTTTGTTGCTCGTAATGTGTCCATTTCTATAGGCCCAGATAAACCTCCACTTAGTTTCGAGTGGATTTCAGCCCGAGTTCGGCTCATCGATCTCATCTTCGGTGGTACAGGGGGAACTATCCATGTCCCGCTTGGCCGAGGTGAAACCCACTTACGTGTCAGTGCCAAAAGCCAGCAGATTACAGCCACCGCAGATATTAGTGATGTGGAGCTAGCTCTAGTTCCCGCCATCCAAGCGGGTACTGGAATGCTTCTCAGCGGCATGACCAACCTCGACGCAGATGTTGAACTGGATCTAAAGGAAGTTAAACAGAGTGTGGGCGTCATCAATCTTAGTATCGGGGAACTTGAACTACTCAAAGGTAGCAAGGTGGCACAGCTTCCTTTGCCATTTGGCTTGGCACTAGGCAACATCGACTGGACCGTACCGATCGAGGACGGGAAAGCACTATTCCGTCATCAACAGATTCAGGGACCAGACGTAGAAGCGGGCATTGACGGGGACATCACTCTGTCACAGCAATTGGAGCGGAGCCGCCTCAACCTTATCGTCAAGTTCAGACCTACAAGCGCACTGCTCCAGCGTGAGAAAACACTCAGTCTGTTGCTCAATAATATTGAGCGTTACAAAGGACGCGACGGTTTTTACAGTTACCGTATTACCGGCACAATCAAACATCCTCGCTCTGTCCCTGAACGGCGCTGATCAGAATCACCTCCTGCTTGCTTCTCGCTGTATTGTTCCACTTAGCAGCCTGTTGATCTAGCCCTGCAGGCATCTATCGGCCGGTCTTTCCGTGAAACATCCTGACCACAAGAAGTCTCTCCTCGGTCGCGTACCGCCAGGTACGCTCCCCTCGTCGTCAGAACGTTTCACGAAAAGCCTGGC
>JAHQVK010000157.1 GCA_019634385.1 Myxococcales bacterium
CACTCGTCGAGCTTTCCTTCGACGAGCTGGTGCGGTTGCCGCCACCTCTGGCAGCGCTGGATACTTGGCCCTTGCTCCTCCTAGCTGGCCAGGATCATTACAGGACCCAACGGGGGAGCGAGGCAAACCCTCTGTTTTTTCTCGCAGCCTCCCCGACGGGGGGTTCGGGGTCCAAGCTTCCAAAACTCTCCCATACTTGGGTGTCGCCCGCGGCGACGATCTTCGGGCCATGGTCCGCGCGGCGGTAGACAGCATCGGCGGCATCTCCAGGTTTGTCCGGCGTGGCGATACCGTGGTCATCAAACCCAACGTAGCCTTCGGTCGTGCAGCTCCCCTGGGAGCCACATCGAATCCAGAGGTGGTCAAAGAACTGGTCGCATTGGTGCGCGAAGCAGGCGCGCGGGAGATTCGGGTGGCTGACAATCCCATAGAGTCTCCGGAGGACTGCTTCGCTCGTAGCGGCATCCGCAAGGCAGCCCTCGAAGCAGGCGCCCGAGTCTATCTGCCAGCCCCACAAGACTTTGAAATACTCTCCGTCCCCGGAGCCAAATGGATCAGCCGATGGCCCTTCTTCTGGCGCCCCTTTCGCGGGGCGGACAAGGTCATTGGCGTGGCCCCAGTCAAAGACCACAACCTCTGCCATGCCTCTATGACCACCAAAAATTGGTATGGCCTACTCGGCGGTCGTCGCAACCAATTCCACCAAGACATACATGGAATTATTACGGATCTCTCCCGGATGATGCGCCCTACTTTCGTGTTGCTGGACGGTAGTCGAGTCATGTTCAAAAGCGGGCCTACCGGGGGAAGTTTATCTGATGTTAGACCTGGTCAAACTATCGTCGCCAGTACGGACACCCTCACTGCGGATGCTTTTGGTTGGGATGACTTGCTCGGCCGAGACCCTCATCAACGCCCCGCATACTTACATTCCGCGGCCACACTCGGCCTAGGACAACCGGACTGGAAAAGTCTGCATGTCAAAGAGGTACAGGTGGGATGATCAACTCAAGCGGTTTAGTAACTCCCGATTGGATGAAGCCCAATCGGGACCAAACCCCATGGTACGCCCGAACTTTTCGGATCACAACCATCCGAATCATCTCTCAGGCGTTCTTTTTTGCCCTCTTCACCTTCCTTCTATGGGTGACTTGGTTCAGTCGTCTTGAGGGATATCCGGTCTCGCTCTTTCTCGAACTTGATCCGCTGGTGGGTTTTGCCACCGCTCTTTCGACCCACACCGTCTACCGATGGCTCTGGCGAGGGATGTGGGTTCTTGTTCCTACCCTCTTGTTCGGCCGAGCTTTTTGTAACTGGATGTGTCCTTACGGAACCCTCCATCAGTTCTTCGGATGGGTGTTTAACATCCGCGATAACGGGACCCGCATTGAGCACAATCGCTACCGTAAAATATATGGCTTAAAATATCTCATTCTCACCGTTTTTCTCGTGTTGGCGATGTTCGGGTCCCTCCAGATCGGACTATTAGATCCTATCTGTCTGTTGGTTAGAACCTTTGCCGTAGCCGTATCTCCTGCCGTTGACCTCTTTTCGGGGGAACTTTCGGCTAATCTTACCGCTTGGGGGGCTGGTGATTGGGTCCCTAGTATGGCCTTCACCAAACCGGGCACTGCGGACCAGAGGATCTTTGACGGTGCTTGGCTTGTTGGACTGGTCATCATCGGTCTGGTAGGTATGAATCTGGTTATTCCGCGGTTTTTCTGCCGAGTATTATGCCCGTTGGGCGCCTTTCTAGGTCTACTCTCGCGGTTTGCCCTCTTTCGTATCAACCGAGACGTCACCAAGTGTACCGACTGTGACCTGTGCCTCCGAGCGTGCGAGGGTGCTTCCGACCCTCACCAAGCTCTCCGCAAGAGCGAATGTTTTGTGTGCTTAAGCTGCATCGATGATTGTCCCGAAGGGGCAATATCCTTCAGCCTTACGCCTCTTCCGGTGAAAGACCGTATCGTTGGAGCCCTGAGCAGCGGCACCGCAAGGTTGTTTGGTCAGCCAGTTATCTCCAAGTTCTGGTCCACTGAGCGGACCACACCAGAGATTCCTCGTCGACGGTGGATTCTCGCCGGCTTCGCAGGGGTTATCGCTTATCCCTTCCTCCGTCTCTCAGCAGCGGTTAACGATCGGGCCTTCGGGGCAAAAACCATTCGACCACCGGGTTCCGTGGAAGAATCAGAGTTTCTGGAGCGCTGCATCAAGTGCGACCAGTGCATCAACGTGTGCCCCACAAACGTCCTCCAACCGGCAACCCTTGCTCAAGCCGGCCTAGAGGGATTTTGGACCCCGGTGATGGACTTCCGGATCGGTTTCTGCCAGCTGAACTGTACCTTATGCAGTGAAGTCTGCCCTACAGGCGCTATCCAAAAGACCCCACTCGCAAAAAAACTTGGCGTGGCTGAACATGAACAAGACGGTCCAGTGTCCGTAGGTACCGCTTTTTTTGACAAGGGTCGCTGCCTGCCGTGGGCCATGGAGACCCCCTGCGTGGTCTGTGAGGAAGTCTGCCCAGTCAGTCCCAAAGCCATCGGAACCTACGAAGAGGAAATTACTCGCTGGGACGGTAAACAAGTGACCTTGAAGAAACCGTACATGCGTCCGGAGTTATGTATTGGCTGCGGAATCTGTGAACACGAATGCCCGGTTGTGGATAGTCCTGCGGTATATGTAACCGCGATCGGCGAAACTCGGTCGAAAGACCGAACCCTCCTCCTAGGGAGTCATAAAAAAGGAAGTGCCTCATGAGCAACAAAAACGGGGAAGATAGCCATACCCCCCAAAATATCCAATTGGACCGACGAAAGCTTCTCGCGATCGGCAGTGGCACAGCCATGGCCGCCACCAGCCTACCATCGGTCGTGTTTGCCGAAGGACAAACACCTCAGGTCCCCCGGCGGGTACTCGGTAAGACCGGGCAAAAGATTCCTATTCTTCTGTTCGGGGCCGCAGTAAAACTTGACCGACGCTTTGACCCCAAGCTCGCAGAAGCTTTTCGCTTTGGCATAGATTATATCGATGCTGCTGACTGTTACAACGGTGGCGCCTGCGAGGAGCGGGTCGGAAACTTCTGGACCCGGGCCAAACTCAAACGGGACGATTTCTGGATCACATCAAAGAGTGACGAGCACGACCCCGAGGGACTCGAACGCACTCTCGACAACGGACTTAAGCAACTCCAGACAAACTACGTCAATCTATATTTTCTTCACGGCCTTAAAAACCCCGATTACCTCAGCTCCGGTTTGGAAAAGAAGGTTGCGACTCTCAAGAAATCGGGCAAAATTCGGCATTTTGGCTTCTCCTGCCATGATGGCAACGTAGCTGAACTCCTGCAAATGGCTTCTAAACTTCCGTGGATAGATGCCATTATGTTTCGATATAATTTTCGAAAATACGGCGACAAAGAACTCAACAAAGCGATCGACGCTGCTCATAAGGCCAACATTGGCCTCATTGCCATGAAAACCCAAGGATCTGAAGCAAGCTTCAGAGATGCCTGGAAAAAGTTCGAAAAGACTGGTCGCTGGAACAAACATCAGGCAGTACTAAAAGCCGTTTGGGATGACAAACGTATTACCGCAGCGGTCTCCCATATGCAGTCTCTTCAACAGCTTCGAGAGAACGTTGAGGCAGCAGTGGACAACAAGAAACTCACCCAATCCGAGCGAAGTGCCCTCGACCGCTACGCAGAAGCTACCCGCAGTCTTGCTTGTGATGGCTGCGACCATATTTGTAACCCCCACGTTGATGCCCCAGTAGAAATCGGGGCTACCTTGCGGCATCTGATGTATCACGAGGTCTACGGTGAGCCTGCCAAAGCCCGTCTTAACTTCGTAGCCACCGTGCCGGCTGCCGCCCGTAATCTGCGAAGCATTGACTTTTCTCGCGCAGAAGCAGCTTGTCCCAACGGCGTAGCCATCGGGCCTTTGATGGAGCGAGCTTTTCAGGTATTAAATGCTTCTCCCCAACTTGCGGCAGAAATCACTTGAACTGAACCCAAGTTCTTGCTTCCACGCGCAGTAAGGCCTTAGCAGACGGTTGATCTCGCCCTGCACGCATCTATCGGCCGGTCTTTCCGTGAAAGGTCCTGACCACGAAAAGTCTCTCCTAGCAGCCTGTTGATCTAGCCCTGCACGCATCTCTCGGCCGGTCTTTCCGTGAAACATCTTGACCACAAGAAGTCTCTCCTCGGTCGCGTACCGCCAGGTACGCTCGCCTCGTCGTCAGAGCGTTTAACAAAAAGCCGGGCTCGATAGCTACACACTGGGCTAAATCAACCGGCTGTTAGAATATCCACCCATGCATCAGATATATAGACGCTTAGGCACTTGTCCATCTACCACAAGCCGTTTCGCTTCATGAAGCATACGCAAAGTATTCCGCTCGCCAATAGGACTTGCCAGTAATCGTAGGGCTGCCAATCCTGGATGATGGGGATACAAGACTCGGTGACCACGCATGGTACGCAACTCTTCAAAAGCAGCCACAGCGGTTTTTATGGTGTGCGCGTAGATGATTGGCCGCACAATGTGGTCTGAAAGAAGAATGCGACATAATTTTTTCTCTAAGGCCTCCACAGAGCCACCTGTTTCGAAGTAGCGTTGGCCCAAAGCCATAGCCTCCTGAGGTTTTCGCGCCAATGTGGCTTCCACTATCTGGTCCACCTGCTTCTGATGACAACCCCAATGATCAACGGATGTCTCATGGGTCCAATGATCTCGCACCGACGAGGTCTCCGAGGTTCTGGCCGTCATATCTAAAGTTCGAGTGCGGTTGATAAACCGAGCGGCAAACAATAGAAGCATAGTCATTGATGGTCTGGGGCACCGTCGAAATGCCGCCCGCACGCTGTGCACAAAAGTTAAGGTATGGGTAACCGTGAGCCAGTCATCTTCCACCGTATAATCGCTATCCCATCGGGGGTCAAAGCGTAGGATGCGCTCCGAAGCGGCAATACTTAACCCATCAATGATCGCTTCCGGCGAGACACCCACCTGCAGTTCGTCTGTGACTGCTTGCAGAGCCTCTGTCCGGTGACCATCAAGAACTCGACACAAGAAATCCTCCGGCGCAGACAATCCACGCTTTTCATCTGCCCCTCGAAACCACACCTCAAACAATGGATGAAGAGCTTGGGTCGCTTCACGAAACCATGCCCACTCTGGAAGTATATCTTCCCGGGTAGCATAACCCATGCGATACAACAGTCCTGACAGCAGTTCTTCAGCAGCCTCCCATCCAACGATCTCCAGAAGGTTAAAGACTTTTTCGGTAAAAATCAGACCATGGCCAAAGCCAAAAAAATGACGGGTGCACAACTCATAAAACCAGGGCTCCACCTCAGGCCGACCCCATCCTTGGCGAATAGCCCCCCGAAGCCGCGCTTCACTATGATCTATCTCATCGTTCTCTATCCCGGCCAAGATACGCTCTCCGGTGGTCTGCGGATCCTCGGTTGGCATGATCGGCTTCGGACGGTTCCGAGGAGCCTGACGCACGTGAGTATGCGTGAGAAAATCAAACATCACCATCAACGGGACCAACGGATCTTCTAGATAATATCGCTTATATAGTGTCAAAAGATCCATTGCTAAGGCCGGACCATGGGTAATTCCATACTCACCCCGCTCGGCATCATATACCGCTGCATGACCAAAAAGCGTCTCCGGAGAAACATCTAGGCCCACCATCCGAACCACGCTGCGCGCAATCTGCCCCAGTCGAAGCTCGTGAACCCCCTCGTCAAGCTCCTGTCGATAACGCCGCCGCAGCTGAACCGGGTCCTCGTGACAAAGAGCCACCTGCACTCGCCCTTTATGGACACGCACCATATGGTTTCGCACCCTCTCGTCGCCCTTAAGACAAGCTCCAGTCCTAAGATCGAACTTGAAATTATGCCAGCAGCAAGTAAGTTGATAATTGACAACCGCACCCTTCGCCAACGGATAACCCTGATGGGGGCATTGATTATCTACGGCGTAGAATTCGCCCGAGCTGAGCCGAAAAAGCGCAATATCTTGTTCTTTTACCGACACCATACCTTGGTAGCCAGGGGGATACGCATCAACCAGGTCCAAGTCATACCACGGACCTAGTCCTTCAGAATCCAGCTTGTCGGGTGAGGATGGGTTTGTATCGCTCATGCCCGCACTAAACCACTCTGCTCGGAAAAGAGCGATGCATTGGCTCACTGTTTAGCCTAATGCTAATAGATTATCCGTGTGCTACGTACTAATCGATGGGAGCAGTAGAATCCGGCTATCTTGCCGTTAATATAAAACAACTGCGCTCCGCGCGCGGACTATCTCAGCAACAATGTGCAGCGAAAGCTGGTATTCCCCGGCCCACCTGGTCTCATCTAGAGTCAGGGGAGGCCAATCCCACTCTGAGTGTATTACTCAAAGTAGCCAAGACTCTGAGCATCACTGTCGAAGAATTGGTGCAAGCACCACGCGCTGAATGCCACCTATATCAGGCAGGAAGTGTCCCAGTTGAGCAGCGCGGAGGCGTGAGTATTCAGGCTTTATTACCCGAAACCATCGATGGACTACAAATTGAGCGCCTTGAATTCGCAGCTCTTGGGAGTATGACCGGGGTACCTCATATATTGGGAAGTCGGGAGTATTTGGTCTGTAACTCCGGCCGTGTTGAGTTGACTGTGGCCGGTGAAACCTGGGCGCTCTCCACCGGAGATGTATTAGTCTTTCGAGGTGATCAGAAACATTCTTACCGAAATCCCCAACGGGTCAAAGCCTCC
>JAHQVK010000158.1 GCA_019634385.1 Myxococcales bacterium
ATACTCACAACACGTTTAGGTCAACCGAGCTAGATCAACTGCACTGGCCCAACAGCCTGTTGATTTAGCTCAGTGTGTAGCTATCGAGCCCGGCTTTTCGTGAAACGTTCTGACGACGAGGCGAGCGTACCTGGCGGTACGCGACCGAGGAGAGCCTTCTTGTGGTCAGGATGTTTCACGCAAAGACCGGCCGAGATGCCTGCAGGGCTAGATCAACAGGCTGCTAGGGCCCTACAACAGTCTCATACGGAAAATGGTACGGAACACCCTTGTTGTGTGAACAATGGATGCCCAGATATCTACAGCAAAGCCCACTTGAATTGATTCTGTAAGAATCAACCAGTGGTCGCGCAGCGGGGCATAGCCCGGCGTAGGAGCAGGAACTTGGGTTCAATCCAACTGGTTTCTGCTGTAAGGACAACATCAATCAGGTAACGCTAGCTTTGGCCTATTAACAGTCATCTGCAACATAGGAGGACAATCAACACACCACACCTACCGAACGAACATCTAACGCTGATAACAGCGGGAGATTGGGCACACAAGCAATGTGCGGATTTTCAGCCCATCAATGAGCTCTGGAACATCCCCGAAGAACATATCACGCCCAAGCCCATATTTTAGTAGGCATTCTCATGAACAAACCCTTTCCAAATCGTAAGAATAAGTATTTTTATGTCAAATAAGAGTGACCAGTTACGTATATAGAACAAATCACATTCAATACGACTCTCTAGGGAAGTATCGCCTCTCCAACCATTTACTTGCGCCCAACCAGTAATTCCGGCTTTCACTTTATGTCTAAGCATGTACTGAGGAATCTTATCCCGAAACTGATGAACAAAGACCGGTCTTTCGGGCCGTGGTCCCACCAAAGACATCTCCCCCCGTAGTACATTCCATAGTTGTGGAAGTTCATCGAGACTTGTCTTGCGAAGAAATGTACCCACTGCTGTACGCCGGTCATCTTCTTTGGTACACCATTGGGCCCCTTTTGACTTCTCAGCCTCTACTTTCATCGATCTAAACTTGTACATCATGAACGGTTGTCCATCGAGACCGGTACGTTCTTGGGCATAAAAAATCGGTCCGCGGGAACTAAGCTTCACTGCAATGGCTGCTACAACCATCACCGGGCTAAATACAATGAGCGCAACTAGCGCGCCAACGATATCCAATAGTCGCTTGCCCGCACCCGCCACTCCCTCAAGTGGAGAGTCATTGATATGAACCACGGGCATACCATCAAAATCTTCCGAGGCGCAGCCTAGAACCGCGTATGTTTCTACATCAGGGATCAAGCGAACGCTAGCCGATTCATTTTTCAACTCCGCCAAGATCGCATCCATATGCTTTTGTTCAGAGTTTGACAGCGCAACAAATATCTCGTGGATATCACGTTCTCGGCACAGACGCTTAACATCTTCAAACCGTCCTAATACCGTATACGAAGCAAGATCATCAATCGGTTGAGCATCCCGTGTAACTAAACCTGCAATCCGTAAACCTAACTCAGGATACTTAGAAATATACTCTATCGTCCTACGCGACCCCGTACTATCTCCTACAATCAGTGCGCAGCGCTGGTTATAACCCAAACGTCTAATTTTTCGGAGAGTGTACCTCAACGCAACTCTGAGACCACACAGTGCAGCGGCTGATATCAGACCAAAGTAGACAATCAAAAGCCTCGAATATTTGTAGTGCTCAAAAAAGTAAGCCAAAACTACAAACAATAGCAGTGCGACCGTGTGAGCAGTCAACAATTGAACAATTTCACTACTAATATGGGTGATTCTTCTGGCTTTGTAGATATTTCTCGCCAAAAATATACTTATCCAGAGTATTGCAACGACAGGAGTGAGCGCTGCATACGCATCAAAAGAGGGAGGATGTGTGACCGGCAAAAGTGGAATTTGATTAAATCTCAAATCATATGAGTGTAACCAAACAGCCGATACGATGAGTACATCAAGCAGCTGGAAGAGCAAACGAACGGTGGCGTGATAGCGTCTCAGCATGGTTTTACTTCGTTGGTTGAATAGCCATCCTATAGGATAGCTGAAGTTAGATCATATCCACCATGAAGTTAGTGACCTGCATCATAACTCCATGATCTACAAGTGACTCCCAAGGAGAGCATATCTCCCGGCACATTGCTTTACGTTCGTTCATGACAAGGAACTGGCATCGAAAATCTTTTTGGGTCAAGTTTGTATTTTCAATTATAGCTATTATGCTGCCATAAGTAAAAAATTCCGTCTAAGAAATTGTTTTTTTGTGCAATCTAAAATCATTCGGACGAGTCCCCTACTGCCTTAGCCTGCGAGTAATAAAGATATGGCTACCCCTAGCCCCAAAAATTTCAAGCAAATGCGCGTTCCTGATGCTTCAATGTCTTCAAGCTTTCATCCTAGGCTTTCTCCGGCATTACCGTAAACCACAGAAAGCGCAGTAAATTTGATATCTTGCGGCCAACAATTCCGCATCACAACGCTCATGCTTACCAGCTGCGAATGTCCTTCAACACGAGACACAATCAACGACTTGATCGAAGTAAACATTCACCAGCAATGTAGAATTTCCCAAGATTATCGCCAGCCAAGGTACAACCGCCGCGTACTTCAAGCTGAACAGACCGCCAAAGTACAACTGCTATCCACCTCAACCATAATAGATAGTTTGTACTAGGTGCCGCACTTTGCGCGTATGAAAATTTCTCGCCTATACCTTAGCCTGGGTTGTGTCTCTCATTGGAGGCAATAGCTTTTGCTCCATATTTTTTGCGAAAGCCGGTTCTATATCATAAGAATGTCCATAGCGCTCCATAGTCGTTGACCCGTTGATGACAATAGCCTGTGAACGAGCCACGGTCTGAATACCATGCATATGTTCGTCTGCCATTTTCCGACCAGTCTGTCCCACCCTAACAACCGATACCATCAAATCTACATGTTTACCAACCACCAGTGGATCGGCTACAAAGGGATAACTCGCCATATCTATCAAGACAAAGTCATATAATGCTCTCGCCTCCATCAGCATACCCGGCAACCAAACCGCGGATAGTAGTTCAGCCGGGGAAGGCTGTTCGGAGACTATCGCATGAAAACCCCCTCGCGATAACTTCACCGCCTGGACCACACACTGCCAGTATACTTCTCCCATCAGAACCGACTTGAGACCATACTGACTCGATATCCCAATTAGGTGGTGGTGGCATGGTTTTCGGATATCAGCATCAATGACCATCACTCGCTTGCGATTTGCGGCCAGAGCGGCGGCCAAAGAGAGAACACACGTGGTTTTCCCGTCTTTTGGGCTGGGTGAAGTCACTGCAACGACCTTGCCTCCATCCGGCAATGGCATGTTCATCAAATTTGTTCTTAATGTTCTAAAGGCCTCCAGATAGGGAAAGTTTTCTGGCGTTGCCCGCATAATATCGTGAAACGATGGCTGAATCACTTCACTGCGTTTTCTACGAGGAAAATTTTGACGAGGAACACTTGCAAGCACAGGAACAGAGTTAAAGCGCGCCCGAACTTCCGCGTCAGTTTGTACAACCGACGACAGAAGTGTGCGCACTACGACAATGAATGCTCCGAAGAGCAGACCAATTATGCCACTAGCAAGCCTTAGGCTGAAACTGGGTGAAGATTCGTGGGTAGGTAGTCTCGGCCGATCAAGAACGCGATTCTTCGAAACGGTAGAGGCTTTGAGCAAGGCAGTTTGTTGTTGACGCTCTAATAGTTGCGAAAACATTTTGTTGTATACCTCCGACTCCCGGCCTATTTGTTCCAAACCAATCTCCGCAATGGGCAGCGACTTGAGTGTCACTTCATATTCTTCAATGACCCGGTTGAGCTGTTTGAGGCTTTTCCTTGCTCGGTTTAGACGAGTACTCACATAGTTCCGTGTCGTCTGCATCACGTCAGCGACCTTCCTACGTTGTTGCTTTACATCCGGAGCCTCCTCCTTAAACCGGCTCTTCAGCTCAGACAATCTCTGTCGTTCCTTGGACAAGGTTCCGGCTAGTCCCTGCAGAACTGAGTCTTCAGCCTCCCCAAACATAAATGCTTCAAGGGGTGCCCCTGGATTCTCAACTACATCTTGAAGATCTCGCAATGCTGACACCTGTAGCCGAGCAGCTACCCGCTGTTCTTCATAGTGTCTTAGTTGCTGTATCATTGCCGTTGATTCATCCTCGGAGATAACTGCTCTATTATCCCGCCGAAAATTGGCAAGCCCCTCCTGAGTTCTGTCCAAGGAATCCCGCATTTTTTGAAGTTGCTTGCTGATGAATACCTCTGCAGCACTTGCATCCTCGGTCTTCCATGCTTGACGAGCATTAAGATAGACATCAATAATTGAATTTAGCACTTCAGCGGCTTGATATGGATTTTCACTAGAAAGTTGTAATTCTAAAACCTTTACAACTTCTCTGCTCTTATTTTCTGGCTGAGTTATTGTTAGGCGGCTTAAGAATTGGTCAACAACATCTTCGATGGGCAGCAATGTCAGCATGTACGAGCAACCACCTCGCTTCGTCCCTTCTCCACCCACCAATGTTATAGATAACCCTGGAATCCGAAGAGGCACACCTATCTTTCCTTCACCTACGAATCTACCCTCGAAGTAAAGCGCGTAGTCCGCTTCACTTTCTAGTCGTACCTCATACGTAATTGGCTCGGTATGATCGTTAGCTACTTGGACGTCACGTGCCCGTAGAGCTCCTCTCGTTCCATCAGTAAGTTTTAGGTCGCGACCAGACCATCTCCATCGAAAATAGTTGGGAGGTCGCCATCCGGTAGGAGCGATCAGGACATTGGCGCCCGCTGCCACAACCGCCTTGCGGGCCAAATACCGAGAACGCAAAATTTCTACTTCGGTGACCACCCCTTGGAGGCGTTCACCCTGTACACCGAGCTGATCAGGCACAGCACCACCTGTATCTACTTCCCCGAGATACAAGCGAGCGCTGGCCTTAAACTCCATGCTTGAAAGAAGTGTGATGCCTACCACTAAAACAAAGGTCACGGCCCCACAAAAGAATAAAAATCGCCAACTAGAACGTAGCGCTGCTAGTAGCTGAAGAAGGTCAATCGATTCATTTTCTTGTGGGTCAATATGATTATTCATCTTTCACCTTTGCAACTGGGTGGCTCGGTACATTTGTGGAATGACAGTGCTTTGGCATATATCAATGGTCGCTGGTTAAAATGGTTTAAGCCACACCCTACTATGACTAGAGGACGCAAATTTTTCCCTCAGCAACCTTGTGGTACTACTGTTGAGGGCTTCCTTTCGCCTCCAAACTTGCGGTCTTTGCGGTGTACCACTAAGATTTACACCCATGCGATCTAAGCCTAGCCACGCAACCGTATATATTAATGGCCGCTTTTTGAGCCAACAGCTGACAGGTGTTCAACGTTACGCCAGAGAGGTCGTAACATCCTTGGATAGGCTTATACATCACGAGTCCGACTTTGGCCATGTTTCGTTTGTCTTACTCACACCTCGCAATGCCGCAAAACTGTCCCTTACAAATATCGAAGTTCGCGAAGTCGGCTGGGGAAGTGGCCACAGTTGGGAGCAACTTATCCTTCCAGTTTGTGCTAGGTCTGGAGTTCTACTCGGTCTTACTGCTACCGGTCCCCTGAGCCACTCTCGCCAGATGGTGACAATTCATGATGCTTCCGTATATGCAGTGCCTGATGCATTTGGTTCCGCATTTCGTGCTTGGTATCGATTGCTTATTCCAACGATGTTGCGAAGAAACGCCTTAACCATGACTGTTTCTGAATTTTCAGCTCAAGAGCTAATTCGTTACACGGGGGTAAGTCGATCAAAAATTCGTGTGTCTGGGGCTGGATGGCAACACATCCAATCAATCGATAGCGACCCAAGCTTCCTAGCTCGCAATGACCTGCAAAATAGGCGCTACCTGCTCGCAGTTGGCAGTAGTAGTCCGCACAAAAACTTTTCCATCATAGGTGAAGCACTGGATTTACTTGAGCAACAAGGTCGCTTAGGGGATATATCCTTGGTTGTTGCCGGCGGCACCGCACCGCATATTTTCGCTCCCCCCAGCACTCATCAACGGATTCAACATGTTGGTTATGTCACCAATGAATCACTCCGAGCTCTCTACGAAAACGCCGCTGCTTTCATTTTCCCTTCTCGGTACGAAGGGTTTGGCTTACCACCTCTCGAGGCTATGTCTGTAGGCTGTCCCGTCATCTGCGCCCGTGCAGCCTCATTGCCAGAAGTTTGTCAGGATGCACCTTTATACTTTGACCCATGCAATGCCGTGGAATTGGCTGAAGCAATGATTCAATTGACTCAAGACCATGAACTAGCCAGCAAGCATCGAGCTCGGGGGAACAGTGTTTTGTCTCACCATAGTTGGGATTTTGCTGCCCAACAGCATCTAGGAGCACTAAGTAAACTGCTACAATTGTCAGCTTCAAGTCACGTCAACTATCCATCAACCGCAGATATCCACTAGCAGCCGGTTGATTTAGCCATGTGTCTAGCTATCGAGCCCGGCTTTTCGTGATACGCTCTGACGACGAGGCGAGCGTACCTGTCGGTACGCGATCGGGGAGAGACTTTTAGTGGTCAGGACGTTTCACAGAAAGACTGGCCCATAGATGCGTGCAGAGCTAGATCGACAGGCTGCTAAGGAGAGCGATGGTTTGGCCGGATATCAGTACTTAGTGGACCTCGCACTGAAGTCTCCAACAAACCGGGCACAGAAGCCATGAATACAGCAGAAATCACTTGGGTTGAACCCAAGTTCCTGCTTCTACGACGGGTTATGCCACCCTGTGGGACATCTTGTTGGTTCTTACAAAATCAGTTCAAAGGGGCTTTGCTATACAGCAGAAATCACTTGGGTTGAACCCAAATTCCTGCTGCTACGCCGGACTATGCCCCACGGTGCGACCTCTTGTTGATTCTTACAAAATTAGTTCCAGGGGCTTTGCTGCAGCACAAAACGCATGGACCCATTCCAAGCAAAATCTACTGTAATCTACGGCGTGTTTCATGCTTACCTGCACCATCAACGCTCTTCTTCGGTCATTATCTGTGCAAATCGACCTTGGAGACCCTTTAGTCCTGGGCGTGTCTGCTCCTCTAGAAGCCTTCTAAGACCATGTCTATTTTGGTTGAAAACTGATTCGGGTAGAGCCTGTTATAAGACTGGGACAAGCTCTCTCGCTGATCCGTCACAATAGTCTTGACAGAGTTTAGCAACCCATCCTGACAAAAAGCTCTGACAAGTAACCCTCTCAATTGAAGATCGATAAGCAGTAATAACCGGAACTTCCGTGCCTTAGCTGAGAGTTCAACTCGGCTATGAGAAATTCATAGCTGCTGTCTCGTGCGTCGGAGAAGGCGTAGCTGTTTCACAAAGTAAATCGTGGTCCCCGGTAATACAGTTTTTTATGTAAGATTGAAATTCATTCCGAAAACGAGCTGTCGAGAACTGAAGGGCATTTGTCCGGCAAGCTTGTGGAGAAAATGCGGTTTGCTCTCCTTCGAATTG
This sequence comes from Myxococcales bacterium, assembly GCA_019634385.1. Lineage (GTDB taxonomy): Bacteria > Myxococcota > Kuafuiibacteriia > Kuafuiibacteriales > Kuafuiibacteriaceae > JAHQVK01. The sequence goes on from JAHQVK010000158.1 coordinate 7,553, forward strand.
CTCTATAGCTTGAGTCACAGCATATATCTCTTGCTCATCGAAAAATAGGCCCGTCGGCTGCTCCTTGCCCAGTGGTCGAATGGTCTCAAGAGCCCCACCCCGACCAAAAGCAATAACGGGCGTACCACAAGCCTGCGCTTCCACCGGCATGATTCCAAAATCCTCTTCTGCCGCAAAGACAAATGCCTTCGCGCGCTGGAAGTGATCACGAAGAACATCAAAGGGTTGATACCCTAAAATGGTCACATTCGAACCAGCTCGAGCCCTATTGTCCGAGAGCTCTGGGCCATCACCTATAACAACCAATTTTTTGTCCGGCATGCTCGTGAACGCATCAATAATAAGTGACATTTTTTTGTAGGGAACCATGCGCGAAGCAGCAATATAGAAATCTTCTTTGTCCTCTTTTAAAGTAAAAGCAGACACATCTACAGGCGGATAAATAACGTCAGACTCCCGTCCATATACCTTTTTTATCCGACGAGCAATGAACCGAGAATTTGCGACAAAGTGATCTACACCCGCTGCTGTTCGATAGTCCCAAATGCGAACGTGATGCAGTAGCCATCGAGCCAACATACTTTTTGGACCGCTGTTGAGCTTAGACTCCTGTAGATACTGATGTTGTAGATCCCAGGCGTAGCGAATAGGCGTGTGAACGTAGCTTATATGAAGCTGGTTCGGACCTGTTAGCACTCCCTTCGAGACCGCGTGACTACTCGAAATCACCAAGTCATATCCACGCAGGTCAAGTTGCTCGACGGCTAAAGGCATAAGAGGTAAGTACGAGCGATAGTACCGGGCAACCAAAGGTAGTTTTTGCACAAAAGTGGTCTTGATTCCCCTTTCCCGCAAATATGGCGTATTCTTTACAACCTCGGGGTCTGCGTATATTGCATAAAGGTCTGCTTGAGGAAAGAGATGGCACAGTTGCTCCACAACTTTCTCTGAACCAGCCAACTTCGAAAACCACTCGTGAACAATCGCAACTGAGGTCATCTCATCCTCCATCTATCTGTTACTGTCTCGTAAAAACTGAATTTGAACGAAGGGATTCAACAAAGCCGAAGCTACCTGCAGAGAAGGCAATATTTGCTGAATGGCTAGATTCCAATTTGTGATCCTCGTTGTGGGCACAAATATGACATCTCCTGGAACAAGAAAAAATGGGGCCGCCCCTCCTTTAAGGATACGCTCCACATCTACTACAAACAACTCCCCCCGGTCTCCTTCACTACGAATAACTCGTGTTTTTGATAATACGCCTTGAGATCGCTCACGGAATCCAAAGCCAGCCTGAGCCAGTGCTTGAAGAATATCGAGACGTCCGTTCACAAATGGAACAGCACCTCCGACTCTTTCCCCTACCACCCCTCCAAAAACAAAGACTCGATCAGATGCGCTATCGGGTACCATAACAACATCTCCGCTTCTGAGGACAATATTCTGGGACATATCTCCATGCCGTAGCAGGCGGAGGAAATTGACCGGGAGCCTCCTTTTGCCCCTGGCAACATATGCGCTGCGCAGGCTCGCTGATTCTAATTGCACACTTCCACCCAAACTAAGTGCCTGCATCAGTCTCATTGGGCGGTCTGCGAACTTCAGTCCAGGAGAAGTAAATTGTCCAAGAAGGTGATATCGAATCGACCCAGCAAAGGCGACCTGGACCGTAACCTTGGGAGCTTCAATATATCGGGCCAGCTCCCTCTGGAGAAAGACCCGAAGCTCCGCCGTTGTTTTTCCTTGGACATTTACGGTACCGATCAGCGGAAACTGAATTGAACCATCGTTGTCAATTAACATCCCTGACGATCGAGGGTTGTCTCCAACATTGCCGGTGTAGGTTGAAAGAGCCAGTTCTGGATGTCCGTACACCGCAACCAGCAGAGCATCTCCAGGACCTACCTGATAGGGATCTTTTTCATTAAAGTTAATGGCCTCTTGAATAAGATCTGCATCCAGCTTCTGGTACTTGTGAGAAACCACCGATGATGGCAGTGGCTTACGAACAACAGCTTCGGTTTGAGCACAGGCAGGTATAAACCCAGATATAATGACGCACAGACACCTCAGATGAAACACATTTACTCTTATTAATGGGCTGATTTGGGACATCGTTGTAAAACAACCTCCGCACAAAAACAGCCAACGTCTATACATATCAACATTAGATGTCTAGCTGCAATTTTTTCTTTTGTAACAAATTCCCTGCACATATGTAATTTAGGATATAGAATACACATTATGTGATTCATGTAACATGATGTGGAGATTTTTGAGTACGTTGAGCAAATTCGGCAGTCTAACTAGGGCGTGTCTTTGCCCTCCAGCTGCGGAGAGGACGCGGTATCCCGCCTTTGTGAGGGGTCGGCCCCGGAGGAAAGGCACTGGCCGAGGGACCAGAAAGGGTGGCGAAACCATCGCCCCATCACAAACGCAGGATACAAGTCAGAACGTGGTACGGAGATTAGAGACACGCCCTAGCAGCCGGTTGATCTAGCCCTGTACGCATCTGTCGGCCGGTCTTTCCGTGAAAGGTCCTGAGTACTAGCAGGCCATCGGAAAAGTGGGATGGGTGATCCACGAAGTATCTTTTCCGGGGAACGCTCCGGATGAAGAGGGCGCATACCGGGCGTATGCAACCGATGAAAGGCGATGCCGGTCCAGACGTTCCACGGAGAAAGGACCCGCGAAGCGCCTAACTCACTTTTCCGATGGCCTGCTAGAAGTCTCTCCTCGGTCGCGTACCGCCTGGTACACTCGCCTCGTCGTCAGAGCGTTTCACGAAAAGACTGGCTCGACAGCTACACACATGGCCAAATCAACCGGCTGCTAGTCTTTAACTATTACGAAGTTGCGGGTCTGACTGAAGGTACGGAATCGGAGGAATACTAGCATTACTTGATCGGTGTTATCCAGAGGTGTCTGGGTATCCATTTTTCGTAAGAGACCCTTTGCAAGACCCTATAGAATTGGTTCCAGTTCCACATGTTCCGAGTAGAGGAGGGAAAAAGCGCTCTCGGTAGAGCGCTATGAAGGCCTGCATTAAGGGGATCATGGCGAAGTGTCTGTGGAAGCCTACCCAGTTCAACCCAAATGATTTCTGCTGTAAGTGGCATCGGCTAATCCCATGGGCGGTGGCTCTTCGGATAAGTATGGGCTACACCCAGAGCGTTGAGCTTGGCCGGTTGTTTCTCCCGGATGGTGTTCTGGAGCCGCCCAAACACTTGTGAGAACAGTGTGACCTTGTGCGACCGCCCGCTACATACGTTGATGACATCCCTCAACATTATCGAGGCACAGCTTATGAGCCAAGGCCATCATAGACTTATCTCGTCTATCCGATCCGAGGCCATGAATATAGTCACAGAGCCCAGAAACCATCGTCCGGCGATCGAGTCCCCAAGTATCGAGCAATAGACGCATCCGGCCATTGAGCCAGCTCTGTAGTTGTCTTGGGCACACAAAATATTGATCAAATCTCAGATCTTGAGTCGAAAAATAATAATCAGGTAATAGAAGAGTCAAACAAGCCATAAAAACCGTATGCTACAGCAAAGACCACTTGATTTTATTCTGGAAGAATCAACAAGGCTCGCGCAGCGGGGCATTGCCACGCGTAGAAGCAAGAACTTGGGTTCTACCCAAGGGATTTCTGCTGTATGGTTTGTTCTTTCGTAGAGAGTTTAGCTATCGAGGTCCTGTCTATGCCTAAGCGAGACGGGAACCTCGGCTCCCCCACGCACCATAACCAAATAGTCATCAGGTTCGACCTGATATTCGGCCGAGGGATTGATGTACAGTTTCCCATGACTGGTCTCTACTCCTAAAACTGTTGCCCCTTCCTCCGCTTTGCAGCGACTTAACAATTCTCCGTATGACATAGCTTTAACTGGTCCTAAAACTCGCTCCAGTCGCGCGCCGTCCCGAGAGGTTAACAGATCCATCATCACCGTCGCTAACCTCGGGTGGCGACAGGCTGAGGCTAGGGCCCTCCCAGAAAGGTCGTTGCGCATAATCACCGCTTCTACACCAGCAACGGCTAAATGAGCTTTGTTCGCCTCATTCATCAGTTCAACCACACAGTAGATTTCGGGATGAAGCCGCTCTATAGTGAGGGCTGCAAGTACACTCCGAGCATCTCTATCACCTCGCCGATGGCTCTCAGAGTCATCAGCTAATACTACGGCCCGTTGCGCCTTCACAATGCTGGCTCGTTGAAGGATCTCTAGTTGTGTGAAATCCCCTCTTACATGATAGATAAGCTCTGAGCGCACACCTATATCCATAAGCGGTGGTGGATTGGCGAGCTCATTGACAAGCACAAACGGTTTGCCTCGGAAATTTGTATCCACGGCTAATTCAGCCAAAAGAGGCTTCGCGCTCTGGTTCCAGCCACATACGACCAAGTGCCCCTCAAGTTCATCCAATTCTAGCTGCCCCGATTGCCTTTCTCGTTGAAGTCGGTCGATCATTGTAGCAGACACCATCCCCGTAAACACCGCAAAAAGCCCCATGCCGGACAACATGAGTCCAACGAGGAGTAGTCGTCCGATAGCAGTCTGCGGTAAAGAACCTACTGGCTCGCCCGCTATCAATGCATAGGTTGACCACCATAGGCTTTTTCTCACTGTAGCAAAATCGCCCCCTTGGTGATATTCCAACAAAAATTCCCCAACCGCACCTCCCACGATAAGCAAAGCAGTCATGACCAACAATCCCCACAAGAAATAGAAATTCATACGGAGAACACCACTGAGTAACGCCACCCGTCGATCAAGCAACAGGCCCAGTTGAAACAATCGGAATAGCCGCAGCAGCCGGAATACTCGTAGGGGACGAAATAGGGGAAGAATCGCCAAGATATCTGGCCAAGATCTCAAGAAAAATCGAAGTTTCTTTTTTGCAACCAGAAACTTTAAGAACAACTCCACCCCAAAAAAAACGGTGATAATATCGCCTACAAACACTATATATATGCCAGTAAAAGGGGGTAAGTACTCCTCCATAGCCAGCAATGCGATTGAAGCAATAATAAGAACCATCACCAGTAGGTCCGCCACTGGGTGATGTACAATACTATAGAGCTTAGGTGATCGTCGCGGAGCCCGGCGTAGTAAAGAGGTGGTCATGGTTCTCGTAACGGAAAAACCGCCCATCTTGTCAGCATCAGGCGCCATCATATCCTGATAGAAAACACTGGTCATACTTAGAGAAAGAATACGTACACAACTGCAGAAACTTGGACTGGGTTCAAACAAGAGCCACTGTAGTCATCATGCACCTGCAGCCGTCCTCCTTGGAGTCGGACTTGAGTTGAGCGTAAATAAGACCACGTTCGAACCGAGTGATTTCTGCTGTATAGAACGCAGACACATATTGTATGCGCGCTCAGTACACTGCTCCGTTCAGTCGTTGTACAACATCATAGGCTTAGGCCCCACACGTCTGTATCTCTAACATGCTACGTTAAAACCTATTGCCCTACAAACGCATAGTCGTGTCCTTCTATCTATCTCAAGAAGAACGCGGCGGATGAAGACAATAGAGGGCACAAAAAAACCTCTGAAACCGAGAGCTAATATCGTGAAACTCTCGTGGATGCGACGTAACAATGGGTGCTACAGCAGAAATCCCTTGGGTTGAACCCAAGTTCCTGCTGCTACGCGGGGGCTATGCCCCGCTGCGCGACCCCTTGGTGATGCTTACAGAATCAATTCAAGCGGCCTTTGCGGTAGCACCCGGAAGTTATACGCCCGAGCCAGCACACCAAACCCACTTGGGGACACAAAAAAAAAGCCCCTGAAACCGAGGGGTGGTTTCAGGGGCAAGAAAAAAGGGCGTGGCGACGACCTACTCTCCCACAGGATCTCTCCTGCAGTACCATCGGCGCTGAAAGACTTAACGACCGAGTTCGGGATGGGATCGGGTGTTTTCTTACGCTGTGGTCACCACAAACTGAAAAGAGAAAGACGAGAGCGCATGGGATGCGCCGGGCACTGGCCACGACGAATCTAAAATGGTTAAGCCACACGGGCGATTAGTACTGGTCAGCTGAACGGCTCGCACCGCTTACACCTCCAGCCTATCAACGTTGTCGTCTACAACGGCCCTTCAGGGACTTTCGTCCGGGATACCTTATCTTGGAGGGGGCTTCCCGCTTAGATGCTTTCAGCGGTTATCCTTTCCGCACTTAGCTACCCAGCTATGCCTTGGGAAAGACAACTGGTCCACCAGAGGTACGTCCTTTCCGGTCCTCTCGTACTGAGAAAAGCTCTCCTTCAAGTATCCTGCGCCCACAGAGGATAGGGACCGAACTGTCTCACGACGTTCTGAACCCAGCTCGCGTACCGCTTTAATTGGCGAACAGCCAAACCCTTGGGACCGACTTCAGCCCCAGGATGCGATGAGCCGACATCGAGGTGCCAAACCTCCCCGTCGATGTGAACTCTTGGGGGAGAT
>JAHQVK010000017.1 GCA_019634385.1 Myxococcales bacterium
AAAAATGGTCATTCTGATGGCTGATGCAGACGCTTTCGGCTCGTTTTACCGGCGATTGGCATCGGGTTGATGGGGGAGTGACGTTGTTGTTGTGGTATGCAGCTCCACATTATCCTGGACGGGAATATATTTTGCTTACCATTGTGCATTGAATGCGCACGGCGGGAGGCTGTTCTTTCGCGAAGCTAGTGGAGATGCACACACTATGATACCCTATCGACGAAAAAAACTCGCCTTGTGGGGCATGGTCAGCCTCGCCTACTTAGGAGTAGCTCCTATGTCTTGGGCGGCTCCATGTGGTGACGAAGAGATCGAACTCAAAACCTCTACCCGCTTGCGCAAGGGACCGGGCAGAAACTATCGGGTAAGTCGGGTAACCAAAAGGGAGATATGTGTCTCTTTTGAGCAGGTATCTATGGACGGTCGCTGGACACTGGTCCGTTTTGGCAAGCGAAAACAAAATTTTGGATGGGTGGCAACCAGTCGTCTACGGAGTGAAGTCCAGGAAGAAGCGATGGCTTCACGCCCGAGCCTGGCGCCGATAGGCACCGGTTTGGGGCGGCAGTTTGCCCAACTGAGCTCGATGGCGGATATGCGCGATACCCCTTCGGAGCGCAGCACTGTGATTCGCTCTCTTTCACCACAAGCGTTGGTGCTTCCTCTGAGAATGTCGCGCTCGGGCCGATGGGTGGAAGTTCGAGATAGCCGAGGCGCGGTGGGTTGGGTGGAAAAAGTCCACGTTCAAGGAGAGATGTCGTTCGAGGAGCTTCCAGTGGCGGAAATAGTGGAAATGGGAGGTGCTGCCGTACCGTCATTTAAGCGCCCCACCAAGCTTGGGCGGTTTGTCCGGGTGCCCTCAGTGACTGAGCGGCGAGTCTCCGGTCCCAGTGATTCGGTCCGGGCTACGCTGACCGCGGGCGGGGGGACATTTATCCCTCTTCTTCGCCTGAATTCCAATGGTCGGGATGGTTTTCGCCGTTATGATGCTAGCGCCTTATCCGTGGGGGCCTCAGCGGCTTTACAGTTGAATGGACTGGGCCCATTTAGCGCCCGGGTGAGTTACGATTTTGGCATGATCGATGGGGTCACCGCCCTAGAGATTTCAGACCAGACGGTAGGAGGTACATCTCACTCGGCCTCTGCCATGATTGGGTGGGCTATTTCCCTTGGGGGTAGCGTTCTGATTCCGGAGATTGGTTATGGCTTTGATTCAACGAACATCGACCCGACCCTCCCCGATTCTGGTATCGATGTCCTGTTTATCTCTACGGAAACCCACGCAGCGCTTATTGGTCTGAGATTTCAAGCACCTCTTTTTGGCAGTGTTTTTTTTGAAACCGAGGCGTGCTTCCTGGGGGGGTTCAGCTCTTCGGGACCAGAGACTTTGGGTGCTGACAATGGGGTTGCTATTGGTGGTCGGGGTGGCTTGGGCTTTCAATATTTGGTCAACGATGGTCTAGGGGTGGCTCTGCAATACCGCATCACCGGTTTTTCATCGGAGTTTAGTGGGCTTGGCACCTTAGATCCAACGATTGATCAGGCGATCATCACCGAAATTCGTCAGACGATGGTTCTGGGGCTATCTTATGCTCTGTAGAGTATACTACCCTCGGCAAAGCCTTGCTGTGTGGTCAGGTTGAGTACTGTTCGCTATAGAGAGGCGACGTTGCCCACGGGGCAGTACGTAAGGACCGGTTTGCCATAGTGGTCTGACTCGGTGGAAGGCATATCTCGCTGGCGGGCGTCATCCCTCGCTGACGAACGGGCCCCACATTATCTTCGCTGATGGGTGTGATACTTCGCTGATGGAGAAGTCTCGAGTCATAGATCACGCGCTACGGTGAAGGCGTCGGCTAGCAGCCGGTTGATCTAGCCCTGCACGCATCTATCGGCCGTTCTTTCCGTGAAAGGTCCTGACCACGAAAAGTCTCTCCTCGGTCACGTACCGCCAGGTACGCTCGCCTCGTTGTCAGAGAGTTTCACGAAAAGCCGGGCTCGATAGCTACACACATGGCCAAATCAACCGGCTGCTAGGGTCACAACGTTAGTTTGTCAACCGGGCTCAGAGAGGCTTTTGTGGTTGCGGGCGCTCGGCAAGGCGAGACTGGGCATGGGTTAGCTCGGCCACATGAATTTTGAGTTCCACCTTCTTTCGAAGCTCATCCAGTCGGCCGTCGACCTCTTTTCTTACTTGGTTGGCGAAGATGAAATCAATAATAGATTCTCGTACTTCCTCGAAGGGTACTTTGCGCGTGTCACGGCGCTGTCCAACTTTATAGATACCAAAGCCGGCAGCATTATCCCAAATGGGTAATATATCGCCGGATTTAGCTTTTTTCACTAGATCGTGTAACCCACTTTCTACGGACCCTTTGTTGACGTAACCGAGGTATCCACCTGTAGATGCCTTTCCGCCTTCAGAGTGCGATTTTGCGATGTTTGTAAAGTTATCCGGATCCTTAATGGCCTGCTCATAGAGGTCTTTGGCGCGGGTCTGTGCAATGTCTCGGTCTCGCTGATTCATTGTTCCTGGCGCTCTGATAAATATTCGCCACAACTCTGTCCCGGCAAACTCGGTGTAGTCACGCGGATGACGGTCATAGTACTCTTTGGCCTTATCTTGGAGTTTTCTGCCGACCTTTTTACTGAGAGCCTCAAAAACTGACTGATAGAGTACTGCCTTTTGCGCATCTCTGCGTTGTTGTTCATCGTCCTTACCGGCCCGGAGTAAGAAGGTTTTGAAAGCCTCGTCTTTTTCCATACGCAGTTTGAGATTGGTGAGCCACTCTTCTATAGCTTTGGGATCAGGGCTCACTTTCAACGAGTTTGCCAATTGTCCGAGAAGGATATCGTCGGTCACGAGATTGAGGGCCCCGATGATGATATCATCTCTCGTATATTCTACGGGCAAACCAGCGGCTTTAAACTGCACCTGTAGCTGACGCAGCTGGTTGATGTAAGCGGCTTTGGACATTGGTTCCCCGTTCACGGTCGCAATGACTTCTGGGAGCGGGTCAGGGGGAACAAAAAAACTTTCGAGATCAACGGCGGTGGTAGAGGTGCTATGCCCCGCCGGCAAACTCGAGGGTTGGCTTGCTGGTGACGAGTCTGAGGTGGCGGAGGTAGAAGGAGGTTCGACCACCTTCTGCTGTGAGCATGCCGCACACATTAGGATGAATCCGAACCAGCAAAGCGCGAGTTTTGAACGCGATGGGTACATAATGACTATCCGAGCACTGGTGTTCGAGGGGAACAACCAGATTAGTACGTATTCAATCGGTTTGGCCGTATAGCGACACACTTATCGGTCGGTCCGTAACCGTGACACCGAATATGCGCGAAAGAAGGCTTGATGTTCGAACTGAGTCTTGCTACTAGAACTCTCTGCCGGGTCAAAGCGGGTGTAGCTCAGCTGGAAGAGTGTTGGCCTCCGAAGCCAAAGGTCGCAGGTTCGAGCCCTGCCACTCGCGAAACTTCTTACATTGAGTGTGTAACAGGCAGGATGTGCTCTGTATTTGCCTATCTCGGCGCATATGTGTCCTGATGAGAGGTCCAAGCGACGAGGGCAGCGGGGCTTCCGCAGCGGTCGTGGATGGTGTGGTCCCTGCTGACTTAGGCTCAAGCAGCCAGTTTGCTCGTCCTGGTGGGATTCCGTCAGAAGGTCCCCCCCTCGACCAACTTCGGCTCTTATCAGTAGTATCTCCGCAGTAGGTGTTCTATTCACCAAGAAGTTTCACGGAAAGCCTACGGCAAACTATCGTGACTGGTCCCAATCAACCGGTTACTAGCTTACCGGCGCTTCATTGACGTTGAGCTTGGTCTACGCTTCGCCCCTTGACGATAGACCCTATTAGCCGGTTGATCTAGCCCTGCACGCATCTATGGGCCGGTCTTTCCGTGAAAGGTCCTAACCACGAAAAGTCTCTCCTCGGTCACGTACCGCCAGGTACGCTCGCCTCGTCGTCAGAGCGTTTCACGAAAAGCCTGGCTCGATAGCTACACACATGGACAAATCAACCGGCTGCTAGGGCGTATCTTTAAGCTATGGACCCCGTTCTGACGTGTATCCCACCTTTGTGAGGGTTCGTTGGCTTCGCCCCCCCTTTCGGGCCCCTCGGCCCCGTACCCTTCCCTCCGGGACCGACCCCTCACACACTCGGGCTACGGCGTCATTTCCGCCGCCGGAGCTTAAATACACGCCCTAGCAGGCCATCGGAAAAGTGAGTTAGGCGCTTCGCGGGTCCTTTTTCCGTGGAACGTCCGGACCGGCTTCGCCTTTCATCTAATCAAAGCATGCCCAAGTTGTTCGGCATACAGCAGAAATCACTTGGGTTGAATCCAAGTTCCTGCTTCTACGCCGGGCTATGCCCCGCTGCGCGACCCCTTGGTGATTCTTACAGAATCAATTCCAGTGGTCTTTGCTGTACCTATCCATAGCTGTACCTATCCATGGAAAGGGTGTTGATCACTTTCATTTAATCACCGACTACAACCACAGCCTGAGTCCACTGAAGACGAGACCTAAGCCCTCGCTACCGATCCGGAGGTAGTCGAGACCACCGTATATTTCTAGGGGGCCCATAAAGATCCCCAGTTCGCCTCGACCTTGACCAGTCAGGGCTTGACCGAGATTTCCGAGATGGAGCTCGAGTGCAAGACGAAAGGGCTGACCCAGAAATATTTCTATGCCGTAAAAACCATCAAATCCCAGAATGTGCTCACCTTCTACGATATAGTGCCTGGAACCGATGCCCGTTCGAAACTGGACTTGCTCGTCATGCGCAAATCGAATGGTGACATGATTCTGACCGCGAATAGCGGTTACGGGTGTTGATAGGTTTTCACGCAAATAGATCCAGCGGGTATCTAACTCAATTACGGTCGGGGTTTGGAGGCGTAGTTGCGCACCAGCCCCATACATAGCATCAAACGGGCCATAGTAGCCGTCCATCATGGCTTGTACCGCAACGGACTTTCGGGGCGGTGATGACCGGACTCCGTTTGACGGAGGCTTAGTTTGTGGTGGTGGTTGATCCTCGGGGGATGGGGTTGGCGCGAAAATGAGTGCACTGCGACTATCTGCGGCGTAAGGATGAGAGGCATACCAAAAGATTGGTCGTTGCAGCGTTTTGGTAAATGCCATTGGGAGGGTCCACGGGGCAAACAGTACAAGCACTCCGGGGGTCAAAGCACCGAGGCCAGATCGATCACAGTCTGAGAAATAATAACGGTTTGGACAAACGGCTCGGGCTCCGTAATTAGTGCGGGAGGCTCTAGACCGCCTTTGGCTGGACTTATTGTTGGAGGATGATGATTTCCTCGCCTCCCGGACCATTTTCTTCAGTTTGCTTGCTTCAGCTGGTCGAGACCAAGCTGCGCCAATGAACATAAGCAAGAAGAATATCCATAGGTAACACCGCATATTTTGTTACTCACCAAACTCTACACGAAGTCGGCAAAATGAGGAAGGAGGGGTCCTGAGGTGGCCATGTGTTGCGGGGCTGACTCTAGTTGTATGAAAAGTAAGAGATGTGTTGGCAGTGTGTTCGTGCCTCAGCTAGTGTTTGTGTCATGTTGTTGATGCTGCGCATGTGCGTTGCGGGGCGGAGTCGACGCGCACGCCTGCTATTTAGAGCTCAGGCGGCGTCGGTTTTGCTGGGATCCTTTGCAGCGTGTGCTGCACCCGTTCGTGAGGCGGGGATAGCGGTACCGCCTCGTCCTACGACCCGGCCGAAACCGCTTGGGAATCCGACGGAGGCAAAAGAGGCGGCGGCCGTCCTCAGGCCTGCACAACCCGGTCAAGGTGTGGTTGCATTTGTAGGGGCGAACTTGTTGCTCGGCACCGGGCGCCGGATTTTATCCGGGACCCTACTCATAGAAGATGGTCGTATTTCGGCGGTTGGGCAGGATATTGCGGTGCCTGCAAACGCGTTGGTGATTCCTGCGCAAGGGCGATATCTTAGTCCAGGATTGATCGATACTCACTCCCACATGGGGGTCTATGCCAGACCAGAAGTAGCAGCTCATGCTGATGGCAATGAAATGACCGATCCCACCACCCCCTATGTGTTTTCTGAACATGCTTTTTGGCCTCAAGATCCGGCAATAGATAACGCTATTGCTGGGGGGGTCACAACTATCCAGGTGTTGCCCGGTAGTGGGAACGTAATTGGGGGGCGGTCGACGGTGTTGAAACTACGTTCCCGTCGAGAGGCGCGGGCGATGCGATTTCCTGGAGCGCCTTTTGGACTCAAGATGGCCTGCGGCGAAAATCCCAAACGGGTGTACGGAGAAAAGGGCCGCCAACCCATGTCGCGGATGGGCAATATCTTTAAGCTTCGTGCCGCCTTTTTCGCCGCTAAAACCTATGCGGATCAACAGGAGCGATACGCGCGGAAGTACCGGAAATGGATGGAAGCGCTTGAAGCGGCCCAACATTCACAAGCAGAGATGACAAAGGAAGAGCCGAGTGCTCCTCCCAAGGATCTGGGCAAAGAAACCCTTGCGAAGGTATTAAGGGGACAGATATTGGTGCATATCCACTGCTATCGGGCGGATGAGATGCTGCAAATGCTATCGTTAGCGGATGAGCTTGGGTTTAGGATTGCTTCGTTTCATCATGCGACGGAAGCATATAAGATTGCGGACGTTCTTGCGGAGCGCCGGGTAGCAGCATCGGTGTGGGCCGATTGGTGGGGATTTAAGATGGAGGCATACGATTCGGTGGAGGCTAACGCTGCTATCGTAGCCACTGCTGGAGGGATGCCGGTGGTACATTCTGATAGTCCGCTGGGTATTCAAAGATTACATCAAGAAGCGGCTAAGTCTTTATATGCTGGTCGTCGTTTAGGGCTTCAGCTTGACGAGGATGAAGCGATAAAATGGATTACCTACAATCCAGCTGTGGCTTTGGGGATAGATAAATATACGGGCACTTTAGAGGTGGGTAAAATGGGGGATGTTGTTCTATGGGACCGCAATCCTCTTTCTATCTATGCGCAAGCGGACTTGGTATTAATAGATGGCGTGGTCGTCCACGATCGCGCAGTACCTCGTATGACAAAAAGTGATTTTGATGTGGGTACGGAAGTAGAGATTCTTCGATGATAGGAGCTAGTTTAGGGGCGATTGGGTTTATCGCGGGGGCTTTGGCTGCAGCACCCACAACGGTTGCGATAGTGGGTGGGGAAGTACACCCGGTGTCCGAGTCGGTGATCAACAATGGTACGGTGCTGATTCGCGGAGAAAGAATTGTAGCGGTTGGTGCGAATATTTCTATTCCAAGTGATGCGATTGTGATTCCTGCCCACGGACGGGTAGTTACTCCAGGCTTGATTGCCGCGGATACGAGCCTGGGGTTGATGGAGATTGAGGCTGAACCGAGTAGCAACGATGCTACTGTTGCGGTACCCTATCCTATTCGCGCAGCGCTTCGAGCAGATGATGCATTTGATATTGCTTCTGCGTTGGTCGGGGTCGCTCGCCGCCATGGCGTGACTTCGGTGATCAGTGCGCCACAGGGGGGACTCATAAGTGGTCGGGGGGGCTTTTTTGACTTGCAAGATGCTACGGACTTCGATCTGGGTGATCCTTTTCGTGGATTGGCAGGGTTGTATCTTCGGTTGGGTGAAAGTGGTGCCCTCGCGGTGGGGCATAGTCGCCTGGCCGCTATAGGAGCGCTCCGACAGTTTTTGGCCGATGTGCGGACGTATTCAAGAGAAAAAAAGGGTGCGTTGTCCAGCCACGGGCCCTATCGCTTGTATGCCGGTCAAAATGATTTGGTCGCGACTAAGCCGGTTCTTGATCGCAAACTACCGCTGGTGGTGGAGGTCCATCGGGCCTCTGATATTCGAAGGGTTTTACGATTTCTTCGAGCCGAGCGACTTCGAGGTGTGCTGCTTGGGGCTTCGGAAGGTTGGCTGGTGGCAAAGGAGATTGCCCAAGCTAAGATTCCGGTGGTGGTGGATCCGCAGGCAAACCTTCCATCTCGTTTTGAAACACGGGAGGCTCGCTCGGACAATCCGGCACTGATGGCTAGGGCTGGTGTGGAGGTCATTGTGACCGCTCGCTCGAGTCATAATGCCGGAAATCTTAGATTTTCTTTAGGCAATGCGGTTCGATTTGGTTTGGGACCTAAGCAGGCTCTTCGGTCGGCAACCCTTAGTGTAGCCAATGCATTTGGTCAGGCCGCTCAGTTGGGCTCACTCTCGGTGGGGAAGGTGGCGAATGTGGTGGTTTGGACTGGAGATCCGTTTGAGCCCAGTAGTTATGCGGAGCACGTCTTGATACGTGGACGAGTTCAGCCAGTAGATAGCCGACAAACTCGCTTGGCGAATCGATACATCAATAAATTAGGTCTTCGCTCTGGCAAAGAAACAGAATAACAGTAAACCGGGTTTGGACTGAGTCCAGACCGTTCCGTTTGGCCCTACCTCACTGAACGTTCAGTTGAAGCCTTTGGAGAACTGACCGAGGTTCACCAACTAACTTTGATGTAGCTGGTCGGCGGTGATGTTGGTCTTTTTTCGGTTTAGGGGCATAGTTTTTCACCTCACAGTGTCTGTGGCCGGCGGTGATGTTGTTTTTTTTCGGTTTGGGGGGGCATAGTTGATGACTTCGAAGTGTTTCATGAAGTCATCCACCTTCATCCAAAATTTCCCATCATCTGTCTGGTCTAGAAGTGGGCCACTCATGTGTTCCTGAAACCCCCATGGGTTGCGCAACTGGACCTTATCTTGTTTGGCATCGAAGTTGAGTATGGTGTACGCGTGGCTAGGAACGATGCCTTGGTTCTGGGTGACGCTGGCGCTCACGGGGAAGGAGCCGGCTGAGGCCACCAAGTTTTGTCTTACGATTTTTTTGAGCGTACTTCGTACGGAAGCTAGTTGGCCTTTGGTGAATACGCTGTGGGTTGTTCCCATGAGCAGCTCCGAAGCTTCTTTCATGGAGAGGGCGTGAATGGCATCACCAGGCACGATGCGAGCTAAGCTTTGGCCAAGGTTTGTACGCAGCGTGCCAGCAGCTTTTTCCATCAGTGGAAACCATAGACCGTCTGCTGAGCCATATAGACCTTTTTCACCATCAGTAAGTGGCTCGATAGTTACAGATGCACCGGTAGGAAAATTGACTTTGTATCGACCATCGGGGCGTTGAGAAATGCGGCTTGGAAGTTCTTTGGGGAATCGGTCCACAAAACTTCCAAGTGCGGAGAGAAAAGAACAATCCCCAATGGTTGCTTGTTGACTAGCATCGGGGCTAAGCTCTCCCTGAGGAAACAACCGTTGCGGGGTGTTAGCGATCTTATTTTGGGTATCATGAACTTGGAGCTCAAGTGCCTGGGCTGTATGGGAATGGTGTCTCAGTTGCTCCAGATCAGCTTTGGAAATACCATGTTCTGTGGGATGAGGGTCATGGTTGATAGCCTCGATGGTTGTAAATGATGTTCGAAGAGTCACAGAAGTGGCTGCGGACCAGTCTTGGTTGCTCCTGTCCATAATCGCGTAATCTATTTCCGGACGACTTAGGACACCGTTTTGGTTCAAATCCCATTTCGGGAAGTTACTTAAGGCCTCTTGGACAAAGTGGTGGGTGGGGGTTGAGGCTGACGAAGTTGAAGACTGTGTCTTGGATACAGGGGGATCTTTCTTGGGGGGGACTGGTGGCGTTTGTGGTGTTGTGGCTCGTGAGGGCAACGATGCAGCTGTGGTGTCTCGTATGGACATTAGAGAAGCAGTAAGCAGGCCGCGTACCAGTTCGAGAGATGAAGTTTTTGCTGGAGCAATGACTTGTGTCACTCGTCAATTTTTGGCGCTTTTCTATCCTTATTGATCGTGTCACTTTGGTTTCGTGGGTTGAATGTCCTCGATATTCCTCGACCAGATGTGGACGGGATGAGTAAATCGATTCGATACGTATGATGGTAAGGATCAGCCGGCTAGGTGTGCTCGTCGAGAAGAGCGGCCGAACGAACACATACTGACCGAACGGTTTAATACTGAGAGTTGCTGAGTACACAGCAAAGATCGCTTGGTGAGCCTTGATATATTTTCTGGATGGTGCAAAGTGGCTTGCGTAGTGAGGCTCAATCGAGCGCAACGGCAGGAGGTTGGGTTCAGTTCAACCGATTTCTGTTGTATGTTGATTTTCAATTGGGAACGCCTCCGGCCAGGTCCGGATGATCTGCGTACTACATGATAGTCTGGCGGAACAAACTATATGCAAGGGCTTCTCCCCGGTTAAATGGACAAATCGCGAGTGTTGGAGCGGAAAAGTGTCGGGCATGGAATATTCGCACACCAAAACTGATGGATGAAGCTTATATGCAGCATAAACGCTGAGAGTGGTTCAAAGCTCTAGCCGACAACCTACGGCCTGCTTTACTGCGTGACTATGTGAAGACCTATGGAAATTAGGTGAGCTCGATTCGTGTTCTTTGCTGTAACCACCATCACGGGTATTGAACAAGATAGGCCCTTGCAAAAGGGGCATGGAGATGGATGCTTACTATAGAAAAATTAGACCGTTTTTCGAAGGATAGTAGCGCGGTTCTGGCATCCTTCGTCAAAAAATGCATCTAATGTCGCCATCGGCTCTCTATTCGCGAGAGAGTGTTGGCCAAGGTTTGGAACGAGGCGAAAGTGGCACGGACGCGCAGCAGTCAAGAATGGCAAGGAGGGAAACAAGGACCGGGTTTCGAGTGGACCGAGGTGTGGCCTCGATATCAGCTCGTGGAGCCGTTTGTACAAGGAAGACGGGTTCTTGAGGTTGGTACCTTCGATACTCGAGGGCTAGCGCGTTTGGTTCGTGCAGGGGCGGAGCGGGTTGTGGGAGCAACCTCACAGCTGGCACGGGTAGAGGGGCCTCGTGAAGCGCTAGAACTAGTTCCTATGTCCCCGGGACATATCAACTTTCCTGATCAAGCCTTCGATGTGTTGTTGGTTGTTGACCTGGCCCAAGAAATGGCGGCCAATGACAACTTTTTTGATGAGCTCCGTCGAGTGATGGAGGTGAATGCTTTGCTGCTGCTTGGCTTTGCTGGTGATGGGCTGGGGTTAGATGCTTTGCTCGGAGAGCGCAAACAGCAAATCTTTGTGGCCCAGCAGCTGATGTACCGAGTTCAGGAACGCTATCCTGACGCGGTTTTCTTTCATCAACAGCCGTTTATTGGTCTTGCTCTTCAGCCCAAAAACTTACCGCAACCAGCGGAGTTTGTCGCCCAGATGCCACTGGGTTTCAACCCGGCGAGTTATATCTTGGCTGCGGTTGGACCCACGTCGGTCCTCGAGCGACCGCAGCTGGTAGAGCTTTCCTTGGAGGACCTCAATCGCGACATCATCCGCGACCGAGCTTTTCAGCGGAAGACGATGAATAAGCTACTTACGGCGCTTCAGGGGGCCCGCGCTCTTATAGGCGCTCAAGAAGCTTCGCTACGCGAAGTCCGCAATAGATTGCCTCGCCTGCGCGAACTCTTGGATGCGCGGCACGAAGACATGGCGCCAGATCAGCGTCAGGCATGGCTGGAGTCTACGTCTGCAGTACGGATTCAACTGCTGGAGGCTGAACTCGAAGAGGAACGACGGCGCCGCCAAGGAGATGAGCAGGATTCGTTGACCGATGCTGTTTCTCCCGAACGCAAGGGACTTGAGCAGAGTGTTGCTCTTCCTGAGGTAGGGGCGGAACTTAATGAGTTGCGTCGTGAGCGGGAGATGGCGGCGTCGAGAGCGCAGACGTTGGAGTCGACGCTTCTGAGGGTAGAAACGGAGGTTGTTAACCTGCGTCGGGAGCGAGAGGCTAGGGCGCTTGAGATGGAGTCTCTGGTGACCGCTCTTTCGGAATTGGAAGAGAAGGTTACTATATTGCGAAGTGAGCGAGATTCGGCGAAGCAGTGGGCCCAGACGTCAGAAACCGCGTTGGCCGAAGTGGAAGCGGAGTTGGTGGAACAGTTCCGGGAGCGAAAGGCCGCTGAGGCGAGGGTCTCCACCGCGGAGGGGGTGGCCCAACAAGAGCGCCAATCTCGACTTATCGCAGAAGATCAGTTGCGCGACGCACACCACGCGCTCTCGGAGGCGAGTGCGCAGACACGAGCGGCTGAGCAAGCATGGGTTGAAGCTCAGCCGATTGTACCGGAACCGCCACACGCCGCGAACCGAGAGGTACAGCGGGTAGTGACTGCACTGGAGCGATCGGAACAACAAGGTTCGGAGTTGACCAAGCAGTTAGCGGAATTGGAAGAGTCTTACGAAGTTCTCTCCACCGAGCGAGGCCATCTTCTTCACCAACACCAGATGTTGGAAAATGCGCTAGAAGCTTCCAAAGGGGAGGTTCAGCACTGGGTTCGGGCCGCGGATACCCACCGCCAAGAGCTCGAGAGGACTGCGGTTGGGCTCAAGACGACCGGTCAATTGTTGAGTGACCGCGAGGCCCAGTTAACGCGGCTTGAGCAGAATCTTCTGTCGCTGGGTCGCGAACGTCGAGCGTTGGAGTTGACTGCGCAGCATTTGGCGACTGAGCTAGAGAAGTATCGCGCTCGTGCGGTTACACTCTATGAGGAGCGGGAAACACTATCCACCACGTCGCGCATTTTACTTCGCGAACGAGACAATGCTTTGTCGGAGCGGGATGATGCACGGTCTGCATTGGCGGCGGCAAAGGGACAAGTGCATGATTATTCCGTCGCTCTTACCAGCTCAGAGCTAGATCTAGAGAGGGCTAAGAGGGAGGCGAACCGCGCCAACTTGGGGAAAGAAGAAGCTCAACTTCGGCGGGTGGTCCTAGAGGACGCCTTGAACATAGCAGAAGGACGCTTGCACACATATGAGAACCGGTGCAGGAGCGCTGAGGAGGCGTTGGGTGAGGAGCGAGCTGGGCAGGGAGGATTGACCGAAGAAGTTGTGGATCAAGAGCGGTTGGTCGTTTCGCTGCGAACCGCAATTGAAGAGCATTCCGGGCTTGAGGAGCTTATGCAAGAAGCGTTTGACGTTCGAACCAACCTGGAAGGGGCCTTGGAGGTGATGGAAGGGGAATGTAGTCGACTCGCGGGTGCTCTGAAGGAAACCCAGGAGCTCGCGGCTCAGGTAAATGCGGAGCTGACCGAGCGGGTGGAAGTTGCCGAGAGTAAACTGAAGAGCTCCTACGGAGAGCAAGTCCAGTTGACCATGTCACTGGCGGAGGCCCAAAAAATAACCGAGTCCGAGAGGTTTAGGGCGTTGAGGCTCAAGGACGAATTGGGGAGAAGTTCAACGGACTGCGCCAACCTTAGAGGTTTGCTCGTTCGGATGCGAGATGAACTCAAACTAGAGCGGATGCGGTGGTTGGGTGACAACGAGGACCACGAACGAGGGCAAGCTACGGCGCTGGTTGTGCAACGAGCGAGGAAGACTGAGCGCGAGGCGCGAATGAACGCACTTGAGCTACGGGTAGCCTTGGAGGAGGCGCAAGCGATACAGGTAGTGCGACGGAGCCGCTTGGGAGTATCTGCCGGTCTTCCCGGGGGCCAAGAACCCGTTTCACAACGGTTAGAGTTTCTCCCGCTTACCTCTCCCGAACTCTCAAGGGCCTCCGACCCACCCATCTCAGCTCTGGGTGAGAACCAACCCGCATCATCAGATGCTGCGGCGGGAGATATTGGGCGGTCTGGGAGTTTGAATGCGGTCTTAGCCCGTTCGGAAGCTTTATCGACAGAAGTGACCGCTGTACTTCAAACCCAGCATCGCCACCGGGCGTCTCAAGACGAAGTCTTCCGCGGACTAGAGGTCACCTGCTCTCAGGCCGAGGCATTGGTATCCGAGATACAGGGGCTTCGCGAAACCCTTGTGAAGGTGGTGGCCGATGATGGCGGTTTGGATGAGGGTTTAGATGCATTACTGGCCCGTTCAGAGAAACTGTCGCGAGAGGTGACTTCTGCGATTCAGGAACATCTCCACCGTTCGGTGGCCGAGGCCCCATCGGCTACCCACTTGTCGAAGCTGTTGTCCCGTGCGGAAACGCTGGTGTCAGAAGTAGCAGATGTGCGCGGGAGTCTGGAGGAGGCGACGGCATCGGATATCGTGGCGGGAGATATTGGGCGGTCTGGGAGTTTGAATGCGGTCTTAGCCCGTTCGGAAGCTTTATCGACAGAAGTGGCCGCTGTACTTCAAACCCAGCATCGCCACCGGGCGTCCCAAGACGAGGCCTTCCGCGGACTAGAGGTCACCTGCTCTCAGGCCGAGGCACTGGCATCCGAGATACAAGGGCTTCGCGAAACCCTTGTGAAGGTGGTGACCAATGATAGCGGTTTAGATGAGGGTTTGGATGCATTACTGGCCCGTTCAGAGAAATTGTCGCGAGAGGTGACCTCTGCGATTCAGGAACATCTCCACCGTTCGGTGGCCGAGGCCCCTTCGGTTACCCACTTGTCGAAGCTGTTGTCCCGTGCGGAAACGCTGGTGTCAGAAGTAGCAGATGTGCGCGGGAGCCTGGAGGCGCTAGAGCCGACTCACCATTCGGACTCGGAGTCATTCGAGCTAAATCCGGAACTTCACCAGTTGCAGGAAGAGCTCGAGCATCAGGTTCAACCGATGCTCGAGCAACTACGGCCCATGGTATGGGCTGTGCGAGAGTGGCGAGCGGATAGCACGCTTTTGTGGTCATCTATGAAGACCCTCCCGCAATCCCATCGTTTTTCGGAACCCTTGTCGTTTCGAGATGACGAAGCGGATGAGGTGTGCATGGCGGAGGTCCGCCTAATGGCCGCAAACGGTCGGGCGGAGCTCGCGGAGCAAAAGCTTCGGGAGCTCGAAGAGCGATTTGGGGTGCAATGCCAGGCGTTGGCTCGGTTTCGAGCGCAGGAAGATAAGTATCGACTGCGAAACATGGCTACGGATGAGGCCTTTTCGCTCTTGGAAGACCGTCTCACGGCTGGTCGACAGTTGGTGACAAAGATGACTCAGCAACTTGGTTACGCTGAGGATGAATTGTGTACCTTGAGGGACAAGCACGATGAGCTGTTGACGCAGCTTGAGAGTGCAAAACGCCTACTTGGCGAAGCCCAAGAAGAGTCACGTAGCCATCGACGAGAGCTTAGCGTCCTTCAAGAGACACTAGCGCATCTTTTGTTAGAGGTGGTGGATCCAGATACCGTGACTCAACTTATGACTCAGGCTTTGGCGGAGGCGCCCGAGAAGCGTGATAGCGTGGAAATAGTTAAGGAACCGGTTCGCAGGTGGTCTTGGGGATTTTCTCGGACGGTGTCTGATCGCCTTCAGGAAACCGAGGCTCGATTGGCACAAGCTGAGTCGGCGCGGGTACGCGCTGAAGCAGAAATTGGTCGACTTCAAGGTGAGCTTGAAGGGTACGAAGAAGCGATCGCTGAAGTGCATCGTCGGGCGGATAGCCTCGATACTGAGATTGTTGAAGCCTCATCAATCCAGCGAGGCCATGACCAAACTGAACTCCAGGGACCGACAGATTCGAGCAGCCAAGCGGAGGTGGTGTCATCGCTGGAAGCGGTGCGCAACAGCGTGGACGACGATACTTTCTTGCGTCTTGAAACCCTCCAGGTTGCGCTGAATGAAGCTGAATCCCGGGTGGATGAGTTGATTGTACTGCAGGCCAAAGCGGTGAGCCCCCAACGTTTACAGGCGGTGGAAGGCCGTCTTGCGGAGGTAGAGCGGCTTCTTGGTGAAGCTGAGCAACAACGCAGCCAAGCTGAATCGGCTAGGGATATAGCGCGCCAAGAGGCACATCAGGCACTGGAGCGAGCCGCTGAGGCGGAGCGTCGAGCAGCGGTGCATGCCCATCGGGAGCAAGAGGTGCGTCATCAACTGACAGATCGACCTCCGATGGAGCGGAAAGATTCAGAACCTCCGGCCTAGCCGGTTGGACAGGTTTTTGGACTCAGCCCAAGCAATATCTACTGTCGTAGGAACCCGAGAGGTGCGGAGAGGGATTTGTCGAGATGTCGAGTCTCGCTATCCTTATGAAGCATGCGGGGTGGTTCTCGGAGATAGATGCTTTCGAGGTAAAGAAGCATATCCCCTGCCCAATATATCGCAGACACCCTTAACCCATTTCCGGATAGATGAAGATGCGCTGTTTAAGGTTGTGCTTCAGGGGCAACAACGAGGCCTAGAATGGGTGGCGACGTACCATAGCCACCCGGATGCGAATGCTTATCTGTCGGAGGAGGATCGAAGGGGGTTGATGATGCACCGTGATCCGCTATTTCCTCGGATTCGCCAGCTCGTTGTTGAGGTACGTGCTGGTGTGGTGGGGACATGTGCAGGGTATGGTTGGTCGGAGGTAGTCCGGGATTATGTACTTTTTGGACAAGAGGCCTGGGGGGACGCGCCATTTTCGGTCGTTCTTCAAAATGCTAACTTCCTCACCATGGAAGAGAACCTAAGCATGGAAAAGACCCTCAACCGTATGGATCGGTTACGGCTTATGAGGTTTGCCTGCACGTTTGCTTGGGCGGATCTTACGATTGCCGACGGTGAGCGGCGGTTTATCTATGGTTTGTTGGCGGTGTTAGGGCTTGAGAATGAAAAGAGTCAGGTAGATGGCTGGCTTGAGTCACCTCCGCCAGCGGAAGAGGTGGATCCCACCTTAATTCCTGTCCGTCACCGTCGGCTATTTTTAGAAGCCGCCAAGCGGGTTTTTCAGTCCGATGGGGTGATCTCAGACGATGAGAGAGAAGTTTTTGAGCTTCTTGAGGCGTTGCTATGAGTTGAGGGGTTAGGGCCGATAGCTACACACAGGGCTAAATCAACCGGCTGCTAGAACTTGGTTTCGTGCACGGATGAGTTGCTAGGATCGTCGAAGAACATAACTAAGCGAAGGCCAACGCTGAGCTGTTCAATATCGTAGGTGCGGACCCAGGGATCCGGTTGGCGAGTAGGATTTCCCTCGACGAAGGCTTCGAGCTGCCACAAAGGACTTTGGCTGCAATCCCCGATCACGTACAAGAGGCGTCCAGTAGGACGAACGCTGATCAAGTCGACTTCAGCGATGTCGAACCATTCCACCCGCATGCCGCCAGCAATGGCCACAAAAGGAGAGAGATTGATCAGCAGCTCGGTCGGCATCTGTACTGGCCATGTGGTCTGATCTTCGTCGTAGCGAAGGCCTATACGAAAGCCGAGGTCTATCCTTGCAACTTGACCGAGGTGAAACCGGCTAAAAGCACCAAAATCGAAAGCTTTGAATCCTTCCAAAGGTAGTTCAAGGTCGGCGAAAGCTCCCACCTCCAGGCGTTCTATGACCCCTCGGGTTTTGACAAAAACGCTAGGAGGGATAAGGCCACCGGTATCTGAGTCTTGAGCGCTAGTTAGACGGAGTCTAAGTAAGCGGATACCAATCTCCACATCATCGCTGACTCCATATCCAGCGGTGGCTTCTAGTGGGACCCGCCACAAGTCAGTCTCGGTGTTGACGACCTGTGATTGGATGCGGATCTCAAACTGATCAGCAGGGAGGGTGGTTGGTCGAACTGCAGCTTCGATGGGGACATGTATGCGCCCTCGGTGAACCCGGTAACCCTTGGACCACGGATTTGTTGGGTTAGGAGCGGCGAGATACAGTAGCGTGGTAGCTACGACTACGCTGGGGGCCACGGTGAGGTCTCACCATTTTGGTTCGGCGTAGGCAAGGGTTGCCCTACCATGTTTGGGTAGGGAGTTGGTTAACGACAAAACCAGGTGCTGCTCAACGATCTGCCTGCTAGAAAGAGATAATGTCAGTCGCCGTGTCATTGTTGACCTCGGAGCTATTAGGACGGGAGCAAGCGCTCATTCGTGCGCTTCGGGGTTACAAGAGGGTGGTGGTGGCCTTCTCCGGCGGGGTGGACTCGTCGTATTTGGCATGGGCTGCTTATCAAGCGCTTGGGGAACATGCCTTAGCCCTGACCGCAGCATCTGCATCACTATCTCAGCGAGAACAGCAGTCTGCGGTGACCATTGCCCAATCGATCGGAATTCCCCACCGGTTGGTGACCACAGATGAGCTGCACCGACCAGAGTATATCGAAAATACACCTTCACGTTGCTATTACTGCAAGGATACCCTATTTGATGCCGCATCACTTTTGGCGGAGGTTGAGAACTTTGATGCGGTTGTTGATGGCTTCAACGCGGATGATATGCACGATCATCGACCAGGCCACCAGGCAGCCAAAGAGCATCTCGTGGTTCATCCTCTCGCCGACCACCAGCTGAGCAAAGCGGATATTCGTGCCCTGTCGAAACGCGCAGGACTCGACACTTGGAAGAAGCCTCAGCTTGCGTGCATGTCTAGTCGCATCCCCTATGGGATGTCAGTGACCACGGAACGCTTAAGTCGGGTGGAAGGGATGGAAGCAGCCCTTTTTGAGCTCGGACTATTTGATGTACGGGCCCGTTTGGTACGCGAAAACGATCGTATGGTACGTATTGAGGTAGGAGAGCTGGAAATGGTTCGAGTGATCGAACATAGAACGAGCATCGTGGAGGCTGCTCGTTCCCTGGGGTTTTCCTTTGTTACGCTGGACCTGGAAGGATTTCGGAGTGGGCGAATGAACGAGGAGTTGGTTTCGATTCGTCCTATTGGTGCTCGTCCACAATAGTTCTCATCAATGTTTGGGCCGGTATCTGGTGGGAGATAGTTTCCGGAAAGTGTCCGTCACTAGATGGATTCCGGACTTAGGCAGCACCGGATCGCTAAAACATTTAGGCAAAGCCTTGGTCTTTATCCTGCTTGTCAGTGATGAATGTTACCTAATCATTGGATGTTGTTGGCGGTGGCTTGGAGCACCGGTCTCAAAGACGATCGAGGCGATAATGGGTATGAGGGTACGGAGGATCGCCAGTGAGCGGTGTCGCCGGGATACTCGTGCTGGGAGGGGTGGTTGCAAATCCACACCTGGTCGCCAGTTTACCCCCGCAGACGGTTCAAAAGTGGCTTCAGGTTCAGATGGACGGACACGGTGCCTTTCCTTCTCTTGCGTCGGTCCAGATCGCCGCGGAGCGCACGGTAGTAGGTTTTGCATATCGTGCTGGAAAATGGGCTGCTCGGTCCCGTCAGCGGTCATGGCTTCCGCGGGTTGATGTTCGATTAGGGACTGACAGCGATATTGACGTTCGAGGTTCAGGACAGGAGGACCAACGGTGGACAGAAGCCCGAGGTTTCGGCGTGGATGTGGTGCTTCGATGGGGTCTTAGTGACCTGGTCTTTTCGGAAAGAGAGATCCAGGTCCACCGCGAACTCCGGGCTCGATCGACCCTGGTGCACCGCCTAAGGCAGCGGGTGACGGAGCTCTATGTCCAGCGCTTAGAAGTGGCGTGGACGTTGAAAACCCATCCGGAGCCCCCCATAGATCTGCTTCTTCGGGCGATACGTTTGGATGGGCTATTGATGGCTGCCACTGGTGGAAAGTGGCGGGTGCAGCGGTGATGTGGCTCGGGTGTTGGTCGTATACATGTAGTAGCCGTCGATATTTATTGTTGGCACTATGGTGGTTGCTCGGCACAAATAGTTGTTTACCTATGCCTCCGAACGAAGGGGGTGATGCAGCGGAGGTACCATCATTACTTCGGCAACCGGAAGGGGTTGTACCCTTGGGTATGCCGGTGACGATCTTGTGGTCGCCGGGCCTATTTTTGGAGGATGAACCCAAAGTATCTATTGAAGATCGCATCATAAATACAGTGGTGGAGCATCAACCAAATGGCGTACGGTTGTTACCTGCGCCGCGCTGGCCATCGAACGCAACGGTGACTGTGGACCTTGGGGGGTTGGCAACGGCAAGCTCGGTGGAAGCGGATGGATGGCAGGTTGTCTTTAACACCGATTGGGATGAGAGTGAGGGGTGGATAGAGCCAGAGGTCATGATTCGACGGCCGGTCCCGAGCTCGGTGGCACCAAGCAATTTGAAATGGTTGGCGGTAGCGGGGGTGGACCCGTTAGTTTCGGAGTTGGTGCTACGCTCGGCTGAAGGGTACGAGGTACGCGCTCGTAGTGAGGACAAGCGATGGGGTCCATCTATTTTTGACGTCTTGGATGGCGCATGTGCGGCTCCGTGTGCGCCCCAACGGCTCCGGTTGGTGGTGCCGGACCGGGTTGCACTCGGGCCGAGGGGTGAGGTTCTGACCGGTTCTGTGCCCGATCTAAGCCCTCCAGTCTTGAGGCATCTGGGAGTGGAGGTGGTGCCGGGTCGGTTGGAGATCGCTGCGGTCTATTCGGAGATCGTTCGGGTGCGAGGTCTTTGGCGTCATCTCACTGGGGTCGGAGGGGCACGAATGGTGGCGGTTGGATTGCCAAGCCATGAGGTGCGCTTGCGACAGGAGGGGCAGCCACCTCGGGATGTAGATATATATGTGGAGATAATCGCCGAAGATCTTGGTGGGCAGGTGGTGACCACTTCTACTGTGGTTCGGACGCCACCCCCGTTATCGCTTCGCATCCAAGAGCTGGTGCCTACACCTCGGAGGGACTGGGGAGACAGTGAACCCAATGGGCAACCGTTTGACCCCTGGCCAGGGTGGGGGACGGTGAGTAGCGCGGACGAGTGGATCGAACTGGTAAATGACGGTAACGAGATCCTTCGCCTACAAGACCTTGGTTTACAGATCAGAGTGAAAGACAATTCTCCATCAGTCACCCTGGTGGCCACGGCGCCTGCACTTTGGTGGGGTGATGGAGGCTCGTTGGAGGCCTGGTACCCAGGCGAAGCTCTGGTAGTTCGGCCATTGGGGGCGATGGATCAGCGGGGGCTGCGGGTTGAGCTATGGGCGGGAGAGATAGAAGTGGATGCTCTGTGGGTGGCAGCGATCCCGGGAGCACATCATCCGGGGGGACAGCCCCCGGATTGGGTCCATGAGTCCATCGCTCGAAGTGCTGATGGGCAGGTACGTTGGTGTCGTCCAACACCCGGCAATCCTCTTCCCACAATGGACTGTGTTTCGGAGTAAGTAAAATCGCTCCACCTAGGGAAACTTATCCAGTCGGCTCGTCGGGGCCCAGATAGAGCAAAGACCATTGAATTGATTCTGTAGGAATCAACAAGTTGGTCGCGTAGCGGGGCATAGCCCGGTGTAGAAGCAGGAACTTGGGTTCAAACCGAGTGATTTCTGCTGGGGCGGGATGGGATGTTTAGGTCCTCCATTCCGATGCGGCTTGCTGTATTCGGTAGTGAGCTCATGAGTATGTCCAACCAAGCTTTGCCCCCCCCACAGGCGGATCCTCGCCCTGTACAACGAGAAATGCATGGTTACCAATGGACCGATCCATACGCTTGGCTTCGCTCTGCGCGTTGGCAGGAGGTCCTGCGGGATCCATCATGCCTGGAACCGGATATTCGCGCCTATTTGGAGGCAGAGAACGCCTATACCGACGCGGAGATGGCAGACACCCAGAGTCTCCAGGCGGAGCTGTTTGCGGAGTACCGCGGACGAATGCGGGAAGATGATAGCTCTGTGCCTGAAGATGACGGGCCTTGGAGCTACTACACAAGATATGCAGAAGGAGGCGAGCATCCTAGATATTGTCGACGGCAGCGGCATGGTGACGGAACGGAGACGATCCTTTTTGATGGTGATGAGGCAGCGAAGGGCCATGGGTATTTTCAGGTGGGTTCGTGTGAGCCGTCGCCGTCCCATGATGTGATCGGGGTGGCTACCGACACCAGTGGCGCGGAACGGTGGATGATTCGCTTCAAACGGTTGGCCGATGATAGCTGGTTTGAAGATACCATTGAAGGGACGAGCGGAACCTTTGTATTCGTGGACGATACAACGATTTTCTACACCGTTCTGGATGAGATGCACCGACCCCGGACTGTCCGACGGCATCAGTTAGGGACGGCTGTGACTGAGGATGAAGTGGTGTATCACGAGGAGGATCCGGGGTTTTTTGTTAGCCTCTCCCGAACCGAAAGTCAGCGGTACGTGGTGATTGATACCCATGATCACCGAACCTCGGAAGCCCGTCTTGTGTCTACAACAGATGGGAAAGCGGAGCCGGTGTTGGTAGCGGCTCGAGAGGTTGGGGTAGAATATGAGGTCAGCGACCATGAGGATAAATTACTGATTCTGACTAATGCCAACGGAGCGGAAGACTTTTCGCTGCGCCAGATGCCGTTGAGTGCGCTTGGGGAACATACTCACCGGACTTCATGGACAGATATATTGCCTCATCAAAGCGGTCAGCTTCTGTTACAGTTTCATGTATTTGCTGAATACCTGGTAGTATTGGTGAGGATAAATGGCTTACCTCAGCTCAAAGTATATAGTTGGGCCGCAGGAGGGGTTGATGAGGGACATACGATCACCTTCAGTGAAGAGGTCTATTCACTCAGCCTTATGGGGAGTCGGGAGTATAGAACAAAAGTCTTAAGGTTTGCGTATAGTTCGATGACGACCCCTCGTCAGGTCTATGATTACACAATGGATGTTCGAGACCGCGTCCTGCGCAAGACCCAAGAAATACCTTCCGGACACCGACCGGAGGACTATGTGAGTCGCCGGTTGATGGTGCCAAGCTACGATGGAGAGTTGGTACCGGTGTCCATACTTCATCGAAAAGATACTCCTATAGATGGATCGGCACCCCTTCTGCTCTACGGATACGGCTCGTATGGTATTTCAACGCCCGCCGGATTTTCGATCACCCGGTTATCGTTGGTGGACCGGGGCTTTGTGTATGCGATCGCCCACGTACGAGGGGGAAAAGAACGGGGTTACCGTTGGTATCGAGCGGGTAAGCTCGAATACAAGGAGAACACCTTTAGGGACTTTATCGCGGCGGCTGAAGGCTTGATAGATCAAAAATTTGCCCATCGTGCGAAATTGATGGCTTACGGAGGTAGTGCAGGTGGGATGCTGATGGGGGTGGTTGTTAACCTCCGACCCGATCTTTTCCACGCGGTAGCGGCAGATGTGCCCTTTGTGGATGTTCTCAATACAATGCTGGATGACTCGCTGCCGTTGACCCCCCCAGAGTGGCCAGAGTGGGGAAATCCACTCGCCGATCGGGAAGCTTTTGAACGTATCCTAGGCTATTGTCCCTATGACAATGTCTGTGCCCAAAGCTATCCGCATATGCTCGTGATGGCGGGCCTTAGCGACCCCCGGGTGACCTATTGGGAACCAGCAAAATGGGTGGCCCGGCTGCGTGCTACTTCAACCGGTTCCCGCCAGCTCCTCCTTCGTACCCATATGGAAGCGGGCCACGGAGGGGCGTCAGGTCGGTTGAACTCACTCAAAGAAGTTGCGTTTCAACACGCGTTCTTTCTGAATAGCTTAGCCGGGTAATTCGCCCGGTTGTTACAGCAAAGACCACTTGTTGATCCTAACAGAATCAATTCAAGTGGTCGCGCAGCGGGCATAGCCCGGCGTAGAAGCAGGAACTTGGGTTCATGCGATCGCTACGACACGTGCATCGACGAAGTGGTTTCTGTCGACTGACGTCCGTGTCGCGGTTGGCGCCCACGCCGGCGTCCGATCGAGACGCCATCAGCGAGCGGTAACAATCATGCGCATGCCGTGTTTCGGTGCGAGCGTAATGCGTGGTGCCATCGCTACCTTGTGGCCTGGCTCGTGACGCAATCGAAACCGTTGGGCCAGCGTGGCCAATACGAGTTGCCCCTCGATCGCGGCAAACACCTTGCCAATGCAGGCGCGGGATCCAGCCGCGAATGGCAGGTACGCGAGCTTCGGCCGTTTTGCGACCTGCTCGGGCGAAAACCGCTCCGGAATGAACGCACGCGGGTTCGGATACCAGCGCGAATCCTGATGGGTCATGTAGATCCACATGACCACCTCGCTGCCTCGAGGGACCTCGTAGCCTCCGATCGTGGCATCGGCCTCCGCACGCCGCGCGATAGTGTAGGCCGGCGGATAGATCCGCATGGCCTCTTCGAAACACCAGCGTGTATAGGACAGTTTGTCGAGGTCGGCATAGGTCGGCAAGCGGCCACCGAGCACGTCGTCGAGCTCGGCGTGAAGCGTACGCTCCGCATCCGGGTTCTGTGACAGCAGGTACCACGTCCAGGTAAGCGCATGCGACGTAGTATCGTGTCCGGCGAGAAACATCGTCACCAACTGATCGCGGACCTCCTTGTCGCTGAGGCCGCCCCCATCCCCTTCGTAGTCGATCGCCGTAAGCAACATGTGTAGCAAGTCTGGCGGCTCCGGAGACGAGCTTGCCTTGCGACGGTCATCGATCATCGCATAGATGATTTCGTCAAGGGCGGTTTTCGCGCGATCGCCTCTGCGCTGCCAAGGTGATAGCCAAGGCGGCAGCAGGTCGGAAAGTTCAAACGCGGTGCGAAAGGCGTCCATCGCATGCGCTACGGTGTTCGCCTTCCCCCCGACGTCATGGCTGAAGAGCGTGCGGCACACGACTCGCAACGTCATCCTCATCATCTCCCGGCTGATGTCGTAGGTCTCTCCATCGTTCCAACCGTCGCCGACGTTGCGCGTTTCGTCGACCATCGCCGTCGCATAGTCGGCGAGGCGCTGCTTGTCGAATGCTGGCTGACACATCCGACGCTGGCGCCGCCACACCTCACCGTCGGTCGTTAGCAGGCTCTGCCCGAGAAAATGCTGCAGCAGGTCGAATCCGCTGTGGGTCTTCCCGTACTTACCGGCATCACGCACAAGCACTTCCCACAGGTGATCGGGGTGACGCAGTACGAAGAGGGGCACGTCGCCAGTCGGGGCGCAGTAGATGTCGCCATACAACTCGAATCGTTCGCGGACGAACCCAATCGAGTCGGTGAGGAAGCGGTAGTAGTAGTGGAGAGAACCGAACGGGCCTCTGCGGGGTGGAGGGCCCGGTGGACGACGGTCAGCTGCTCGAGGAGCTGGGTTCTTGCCGGCTAGGCTAGCCGGTTGGTTCACTTGCACGGGTTCAGCTTAACCTCGACCAGCTCCAACGTCGGTCGCAATTTGCAGTGGGGCCTCCCAACCAACGGTCAGTTGCTGAGCGCAGTAACTTCGATACAGCAGAAAGAACTTGGTTTGAACCCAAGTTCCTGCTTCTACACGGGGCTATGCCCCGTTGCGCGACCCTTGTTGATTCTTACAGAATCAATTCAAGTGGCCTTTGCTGTACAAGCTGTAAAGCTAAGATATGGGACGTAGTAACTGATATGGCTGGTACGGCACCAGATGTAAAAAGCTGCCATGACTTTTCATCATCTTGTTTTAGGGCGTGTCTTTAAGCTCCGGACCGCGTTGGGATGTGCTTCCCACATTGTGAGGGGTCGGTGGCTTCGCCCCCCTTCGGGCCTTCTGCCCAGTATATCCAGTCCCCTCCCTCCGTGGTCGACCTCTCACCAACGCGGGCTACGGCGTCATCTATGCTCGCCCAAACTCAGTAGCAATGGGGCAAAAAATACCCCGCTTGTGAACGGAGTCTCTGAGTATCCGCCTCTCTGGTATCTGCCTGATGGTAGGCCGAACGATGGCCATGATTATGTAACGGTTGCCTTTGGAGGGGGCAAAGAGCGATTCTTGGAGTTTCTCTGGAACACGTGTGGCGCTGCGACATCCCTACTAACTATCTTGATAAGAACCGGCCTTGACTTGCTCTTGCCCTCCAAGGTTTCACCGATCTGGGCTAGATCAACCGGCTGTTAGGCCAAAGCGATCGAAATGGCCTCGGTCTTGTATCATATGGGGAGAAAACATCCCTTAACCTTTTCTCCTCCATTACTGGTTCCTGATTCGTTACATCTATTAAACATAGTCTATAGTAGTATATGGAG
>JAHQVK010000159.1 GCA_019634385.1 Myxococcales bacterium
CAACCCTATCTTCGACATTAAGCAAACATAGCATCGAGGGTTGTTGGGACTGACGACCGCGCATGAGTAGGATAGATCATAGATGAACCAGGCCCATCTACCAATATTGTCGACTTTTCCGATGACCTGCTAGCAGCCGGTTGATTTAGCCCTGTGTGTAGCTATCGAGCCCGGCTTTTCGTGAAACGCTATGACGAGGAGGCGAACGTACCAGGCGGTACGCGACCGAGGAGAGACTTTTCGTGGTCAGGACGTTTCACGGAAAGACTGGCCGATAGATACGTGCAGGGCTAGATCAACCGGCTGCTAGGTAGCAGAATTTTGGACTGTGAAACACTGAAGCTCTCTCAGCCTATCTTAAGTCGTCCGGTGACCGCTCTGGAGAGAGAGCTGGGAGTTGTGTTTTTGGAAAAAACAGGCAAAGGTCTTCGGCTTGACCCCCGCAGGTGCTCACTTCCTTGAGCATGCACGCCAAATGGATCGGCCAGCCAATGAGTTTTCATTGATTACCGCTGGTCAACCCCACGAGATCACATGTCAGTAACTATTGACGCTACGGAGGTGTTATCCGTCTATCTGTAGCCTCCACTCGAACAAAAACTTCGCGTCGTTGCACCGGGTATACAGCAGAAGATTCTAATAGAATCAATTCAAGTGGTCTTTGCTGTACAACACAACCTTGGGCAAGACTAACAGGGGCATATCTTTAGCGTTGGTGTGGAATCAGGGCGAAGCACCTACGTTTGACTGAATACCCGGGCCTTGAAGGGAGGCAAGTATGGCAAGCTGACCGGGAGAGCTCCGATCAGGGAGGGACCGTAGGGCATCGGATATTCAGCCGAATCAGAGAGTCATAGCTCTTAGGACCGACGTTAAAGATATGTTCTAGTTAGTCTAGGCTTTCGATCTATTGCCTATCGAGCTGACAATATGACTCGCCTCCCATTGAGGGGCTGAAGCGGACGGTTGTTGTGGTCGATGACCGAGCGAAATAGAGCTATTTGGTTGGATGTCAGTGATACGGGTGTCTTCAGGACTATCCATTTGACCCCTTCGGTGCACGGAGGGGTGGTAAAGGAACCCGTATACCGATACGCAGAGCGGTCCTCAGGTAAAAGACTTTCGGTATCGAACTCAGCCTGGTCCGTCCGGTGCCGATTTCCTACTGAAGGCAGGTACTTCCATAGGGTGGCATACTCAGGATGACTGCGCTTTCCTTGGCTTATCATCACCGCAACGACTACAACTCGCCCCGATGTACTCTTGTGAACCAAATGCAGCTCCATAGGATAGTGTTCACCGTCAATCGTGTGTTCACTCGGCGAATGGAAGTGAAATTGCTTCAATTCATAGGTAGTACCGTCCATGAGAAGGGAGCTACCACGGTCCTCGATCTCCTCAACAGTATGGCCATTATAAATAAGATTTATATGAGATTTCGAATAGTTATAACCAACAGGGCTAAGATCTTGAATCGGCAAGTCAGAGGGGATGTCGATCGGCGACTGACTGTTTCCCAACTTCGCTAGGGCATAGTCGGGACTGAGTTCCGCCCAGTGTTCAGGTCCAATTTCCCCGGAGTATCCCCACTCAGGGGAGACGAATGGCGGTTCTTGGGTTCGAACATCCTCCGAACCTTGAGCCCCCGTACCTAAGTATGATGAGCAGCTGGCGCCCATCGAGGCTACGGCTAGATAGAGTCCTAAAATCACTGGCTTTTCCATAAATTATTTCAGACACGCACCTACGACAATCCGCTTGGACTAACGGCTTACGTGTCATGACGACGATGATGCGCCGCAAACCTGAAGTGTTCATTATCGGAAGATGAGAAAACATAGAGACTTAGATGAGAAAAAGATGAAGAAGCGACATCGTTCACCCCCATTTGTCACTGCGCTTATGCCCGTACGCTCTTACGCAATGAAGATTTGACTGCTTATCTCTTGTCTGTTTTCTCCTTTGTTATCAGATATATACATTCGCCCTATTGGTTAGGCATTCCGGGGGAGGTCCCCAATATTTTTACTATTGGGGAGCACCTCAGCGTCTTCGGGCTCGCTCATGAGCAATTTCAGCAATGGGAGTTCCTTGGGAGTGGGAGTGCAGGGAATGATCTGCGTGAGGCGCCATAGGGCTTATCTTTAAGGTCAGCGTAGATCAGGTACCAAGTACCTGGTTTGCCGGAACGTATGGACACGGAGAGAGTCTGGGGCGTGTCTTTAACCTTCGGATCGCGTTACGACTTGTTTCCCGCGTTTGTAAGGGGTCGGTGGCTTCGCCCCTCTTTCGGTCCCCTCGGCCCGGTACATCCCTTACCCTCCCTCCGCGGCCGAGCGTTAACAAAGGCGGTCTGCGGCGTCATCTCCGCAGCCGGAGCTCAAAGACACCCCCTAGCAGCCTGTTGATCTAGCCCTGCAGCTAGAGGGTGATCTTATCTTGGAGAAGAAGGTTTGAGCGATTTTCTTGGGGCTGATATGTTTTCAGTTTCGTAAGTTATACAAAAATATAATTTCGTGAAGTAAACTATCAACGAGATTTTGCAAAAAAAGCAGGCCAGGGAAACTGTGCTTCCACGTGATGGTGGAAAGGAATTCCGCGACGTTCAAATACTATATATCGGTAGATCTAAACTCTGGCGCTACATGAGCGCGCTTGAAGTATTATCGGTTGGATGATGTTCCCGCCGTGCATGAACCACTGCATGCAAACTGCGGCACACGAGCTGCGGTGGTTCCACGCTGAGTTAACGACACTTCCGAGTCCAGATAGGTAGAGCAGGGATCTGTGGATTGCTCGTTGGGCAAGCGTCATACTTAGCAGACGGTTGACCTAGCCCTGCACGCATCTATCGGCCGGTCTTTCCGTGAAAGGTCCTGACCACAAGAAGTCTCTCCTCGGTCGTGTACCGCCAGGTACGCTCGCCTCGTCGTCAGAGCGTTTCACGAAAAGCCGGGCTCGATAGCTACACATAGGGCTAAATCAACAGGCTGCTAGGAAGCGACAAATGGCGCGCGCTGAACCCATGTATCTGAGTCTAACTGGTCCAGCATGAACCGCACCAACAGGGTCGTGTCCACCCGATGACCAGGGGGTATTTTGTCGTCTGTTACTAAGGTACCGCCGATGCCGGTTTTGATCATCGGTGGGCGGATTGTGGTCCAATTCAGATCGGATTGTGACAGCACTCCCAATTCCTTCTCCTTGCCCGAGATGACAATGGGGACGAAAAGATTAAACAGGGTCCGGAAAAACCATCGCGTGAGTAAGAAAGGCTCTTTGCTGAAGCGAGTGCCAGTACTTGCTAGATTAATGATTCGAGAAACTTTTTCCTGTTTCATCTCGCCAATTAGCTCCTCCATCACCAGACCAAAATCCTCCGCTTTCAAATCCGTTTTCCGTGTCGGTGGCGGACCAATGGTCGAAAGCACGGCGTCGACACCCTTAAGTGTTTCACGCCGACTGGCCGCGTTGAAATAATCTCCCTTGATCAGTTCCACACCATCAGGAAGTTCGGTTATCGGGATTTCCCGTCGAGCGAGGATTCTGAGACTGTACCCGCGCGATGCGGCCTCTTTCACTAGCTCTTTTCCAGTCAGGCCGGTGGCACCAAAGATTGCCAACTTCTTCATTGAATACTTATAGTTCATTTGGCTACAGCTTTTGGCTTTTTTTGGGGGATTGCCGACAAAAATGACGAAGCATCACATGCTTAGAAATTTTAGAGGATAGACCGGCTCCGCCGGATTATCGGGCGTGCGGCTAAACTCCTCAATGAACTATCGCAAAGGCGCCGAGGGGACGTTCGACTTTGGGCGGAGCCTCGCGTAGCTCTCTGCCAGAGTAGACCGGGGGCCAGCAAGAGATCTTGTACAAGTCTTGTAAGATACCCTAAGCCTGGTCAGTTGCCGGATCTCTTGTTCTGTGTTGGTTAACTATAGTTAGAGGGCTATTATGGGGTCCGTGAGTAATGAAATAAGCGACCTTGTAGGCCAGCTCGCGCTGGTGACTGGGGCCAGTGGAGGGATAGGGCAGGCCGTTGCGCGGCAACTAGCTAAACTAGGCGCAAGAGTAGCTATCCATTACCGAAGCAACGAGCAGGATGCTCGGAAAACTGTCGCCGCCCTGTCGGGTGATGGCCACTTCTTAGTAAAAGGTGATCTCTCTGATCCTAGGGAAGCTCAGGAGGTGATTACACTCTGTGAAAGCGAAGGTATCAATATACTTGTGAATAACGCTGGTATTTTCGAGCCGCATTCACCTAAGTCGTGCAGCTACAACGAATGGATATATGCTTGGGATCGACACTTGCGCATCAACCTAGTTGGACCCGCTCTTCTCTCTTTTCTTGTAGCGCGTTCGATGGTGGAGGGAGGGCGGGGTGGTCGAATAATAAACATCGGATCTCGTGGTGCATACCGTGGGGAGCCAGAGAACCCGGCATATGGGGCGAGTAAAGCCGGCCTGCATTCTCTGACTCAGAGCCTTGCTCAGGCTTTTGCTGGAAACAATATCGGCATATTTGCGGTTGCCCCCGGTTTCGTGGAAACGGCGATGACGGCGGCGCTATTGGATAGTCCAAAAGGGGTGAGGATACGTTCGGAGAGTTGTGCCGGCCGAGTTGCGAAGCCGGAAGAAGTGGCCTACTGGGTGGGCTGTTTAGCACTCTCCGAAGCATTTTTCGCAACAGGTACTATTATTGATGTCAATGGTGCTTCGTACCTTCGATGATTGTCGTGACTGATGAGGTTGAAGGCTTCGGTGCTGAGAGTTCACGTTTGTATCTCCTTATATGGATTTGGTATTCTATTGGCCTGACCGACCGGGTACTGAATCGCCCACTACAATCAGAGGTTAATACAGCAAAGACCCCTTGAATTGATTCTGTAAGAATCAACAAGGGGCCCGCGCAGCGGGGCATAGCTCCGCGTAGAAGCAGGAACTTGGGTTTCAACCCAAGTAATTTCTGCTGTATGTAGGTTTTTAGGCTTTTTATGGGGGGGTGTCGCCAACGATCACTTGGTGTGTCTATTGCTTGAATAGCCAGGAAGCAAAAAAATGAGCGGTCGGAGATGCTTGCTGGGCCGCTCACGGGGTAAGTGGTTAAGACCTGTCTTTCAGCTTCGGTGGCGATGACTCGTCCCTTATTCACATAATACCCGTTGACCTATGGTCCCTGCGCTTATCGGAGGCTTCTCTATGAACTAGCCGGCCTTTATTACAGAAATCCCTTGGGTTGAACCCAGGTTCCAGCTTCTTCGCGGGTCAATCCCCCGCTGCGCCACCCCTTGTTGATTCTAACAGAATCAATTCAAGTGGTCTTTGCTGTAGGTTCGCACCTTTTGTTAGAGGTGCGTCGCAATAGTTCTACGTCGACGTTAGAGGCCGTACCAATCGGTGGCCTCTCAGTCAGCCAGCTACGGTTGTTGTTCTTCTTATTTCAAATATTAAGTCAAACCAAATGCTTACCTACAGTTTTACGCTGATCTTACATACCTGTCCTAGGACCCTCAAAACCGGTCCGAGGTAGGGCTCGTATTAGGGCGTACCTTTACACTCTGGCTGGGGATACGGCGCCATCTCCCCAGCCAGAGTGTAAAGATACGCCCTAAAAGAGTTTGTCTGTAATACGGCGGTCTCGCCAAGAGGGCGTTGCCGTCTGTTCTTCTCTCGCTCCAAGAAATAGCTAAGAATGGTAGAAATAGGTTTGAGTGGGACTGGGAGGTCATTATCTACGAGTACGTGAAATCCAATCGGTGGTCAGGCTTACGCGCGGGACATGCTCTGTCAGATACTCATAAGATGGCTTCATAATCGCTATCTCCAAGCTTGTTGGCTGCTCTTTTACCAAGAGGCTCAAAAAGCGACCAGAAACTAACGCTGACAGATAAATCAAATTTGCCGAATCAAAGGCTTCCCGGTGTGGTCAGAGCTCTTATACGAATATCTTGAGCTCGGTAGATCCTATTTGTAGGCAGGTGTGCTCATGGATGGCGTCAGGGTACTTTTATCAAGATAATCAGTACGGTTGAGGCTATTTGTAAGATGAATTGTTGTAGAATTACAAATTACCTCTCCTTTTTCCGTGAGGCCCAGTACTTTCGCATACGTTCAGCAGCAGCAGCTTTCTTTGCAGCATCCCAGCTTGTAGAGCGCTTTTCGGCTGCCGTTTGTACGGAAGCTTTTGCTGTTTTGGTGGTGGTCTTTTTCGCTGCTGGTGTGTCTTTGCCTTTTGGAGTTGTCTTGGCTTTGCTCTGCGTTTTGGCTTTTGAGGACGTAGCCGCCCGCGCGACTTTATTAGTCCGCGCGACTTTGGTGGTCCGCGCGACTTTGGTGGTCCGTGCGACTTTGACAGGAACCTTCCTGGCTTGTCGTCCTCGGGGTTTCTTAGGGGCTTCTGCTTTTCCTGACAGGGATAGTGAGCCTTCTAATGCGGCAATTTGAGCTTCGAGCGCTTGAGCTTCTCCTCTAAGTGCTGCGATCGCGTTGGTAATAATTTCGTTAGCTGCTTCCATGTTTACTTCTTTCTAGCGCGTTGAGCGAGTCGAAGCTTGCTCTCGAATGATGTGTCTGAACGGCACGCCAATGCGCTGATAGGCATTATGCTATCCAGACCATAGCACAAGATTATATCTAGACAATAGAAAAACGTAAGGTGCTTCGAAAAAGCGCTATGAAGTTAGTAGAAGTAGGGCTGGAAGAGACTCATGATGAATCGGACTATCGACAGGCTATGGGCTCTAAAGGCTATAATGCATCACCGTGAAAGTAGTTCAAAGTAATCGAGCGTCACGGTTCAGCACTCGATCACGTTCTGATTGGATCCATTGTTCCAATCCCTCTATAAATCTGACCAGCCAGCTCTAGCTAAGACCCAACTTCTCAAGCTGGTACCTTCCTGGTGTTGCGGCCTGATATTGAGGTTTCTCTTATTATGAACGGCGTTGTGTCTTAGGCCACGAGAAGTGGTTACGAGCGCCTGAATCAATAAAATGGGTCTTTTTATCTAGGGAACACCGCCTTTAAGGGAGATATCGGGGAATGTCATCCAACCGGGATTCTGGTTAGGAAAGGGTTCGTCACCCTCGTAATACAGGATATTGGTGCTCTCGACAGATTACCTGTCGTGGACTACATCATCAGTTCCTTAGGATAGACTTCCATTTGTCACGGAGGCTTTTGAGGTAGCCTATGAACATCCAATCATCTTGAGCGTTGGCAGATTTCGCATCGAGTGCTCAGGTATCTTGAGCAATTCGTAAAATGATAAACGCGGGGGCTTGTTGGTCTTGAGGTCGCTCCTTACCCTCAGTTGTTAGGTAAGGATGGTGGTTCCGGCATAGATTTGCTCTACCCCATGCGGCGGGTAGTTTATTACCCGCGGAGGCTCCCATCAGTCCCATCATGCCCCCCGACGATAGCGTCTGAAGGGCGTGATAAAGGGCCATACTTGACCGCTTTTCCGTCCGGACGATAGCAAGGGGATCTGGAACAGAGGCTGTCGGAGCGAGAATGACGAGGGTCTGTCGAGTGACAATGGCGAGGGTCTGTCGAGTGACAATGGCGAGGGTCTGTCGAAGTGAGAATGGCGAGGGTCTGTCGAAGTGAGAATGGCGAGGGTCTGCCGGAGTGAGAATGGCGAGGGTCTGCCGGAGTGAGAATGGCGAAGGTCTATCGAGAGAGAATGACGAGGGTCTGTCGGAGTGAAAGTGACGAGGGTCTGTCGAGTGAGAGTGGCGAGGGTCTGCCGGAGTGAGAATGACGAGGGTCTGTCGAGTAAGAAGTGAAGTTTCAAGCAGTGGTACAGGATGAGCAGGCTGTGCGAGCCGCAGGAACTAGGGCTCCCCTCAGCCGCTTTCTGTACTAAGGTTCGAGTTCCGGAGTCCTCTAAGCAGAGTTTATGGCAAGTCTTACGGATACGTATGTCCAGGCGGAACGAATTGTAGACCGCATGTTAGTTAGCGGTATGCATCAACAGACTGTCATGGAGCAACAGGCCTTAGATACTACTCAAGTGGCTGGAGCTATTAGTAGCTTTGCGCAGTTCTGGTATGTGCTGATTTGTCTTCAGACGTAGGATGGTAAGGTTGGTACTTTTTCGATCCGCTGCCAGATGTATAACGGTTGTAGAATTAATCAAACGAATTAGATGTAATTGGGCGCCTAGCAGGCCATCAGAAAAGTGAGTTAGGCGCTTCGCGGGTCCTTTTTCCGTGGAACGTCAGGACCGGCTTCGCCTTTCATCGGTTGCATACGCCCGGTATGCGCCCTCTTCATCCGGAGC